>JBJTNC010000197.1:0-29397 GCA_046073865.1 Micrococcales bacterium
ATTTGGCCAGGTTTGCTACCAGTTTTCGCGCCTTCCGGCGCTCGGCCTGCTCAATCCACGCGCTCTCAAACTGCAGCGTGTGCCAGGAGGATTCAACCTCTTTCCAAAGACTCTCCTCGCTGGCGGAGGTGGCAAGTTCCATGGCTCTGTGCACCAGGGTTCCAACCGAGGCTGCGAAGTCCGAGGTTGAACCACCGTGGTAGTTGAGGAACCAGTGCAATGGGCACTTCACGAAGGCTTCCAACTGCGATGGCCGAACCAAAATGCGCTCACCGCTGTCGGCGTAGCGTTCGTCAGGCGCTGCGCCAGAGGCCTCGCCGCCGTCTTCTGCGCCTTCGATTGCAACCGTGTCATGCTGGACAAACTCGAACAGCGGCTCGGTGCTGGAAGGTTCGAGCAACCCGTACCAGTCATCGGGGTGGGCACCGGCAACCCCGGCCTCCGCCAACCGGGCAAGGTTTGCCGCTGCCTCGATCTGATCTTCTCTGCGGGTGCTGGAGGCTAGTCGCCGCCGGTTTAGGCCGGTGAGGCCCCTAAGGGTGAGCGCCGGGGTGCGCCAGGGTGTTGCGGCGGGGATTCCGGAACCGCTGGCGTGAGAGAGGAACTGGCTAACCTGCTCGTCCTCGTCTAGGTAGGAGGACACAATCACACGGGAGTTGGCAGCACCAACCGCCTTGTAGAACATTCGAAGTTCGTCCGCCATCTCAGATGCAACTGAATTGCCCTTTTCATCTACACGGTTGGAGAGCCTTGCCACCAGCTGGTTGGCTCCGAGCAGCGAGTTGCGCGGCTTCAGATTGGGCCAAATTCCCTCAATCAGCGATGCAATGGCGACTATCTCGAAGCGGCGCCCAACCAGGGCCGCGGGCGTCAGCAGTGCCACAAAGTCTTGCCCGGGAGTTACAGCGAGGGTGTCCTCGGGAACATTTTGCTCCAACTGCGCCTCCAAGAAACGCAACGGAGAACCGCCCGGATTGCGCTCCGCAAAGCGGTTTGCGGCGGCAAATAACTCCACTATTGCGTCGAGGTTTCGGTTGGCCTGAACCGCTACCTCGCCGATGCCTCGGCTGAGAACCGACCAGCTCTTGCTCAGCCCCGAGGTGTCCCAAAGCGTCCAGAGCAGGTCTTCGATTGTGGTCTCGGGTTTCTGGGCAAGTAGCCTCGCCTCTGCCAGAGATTTGAGGAACCTGCGCACCCGAGCGGCCTCGGAGCCGCGGATGGTGGCCAGAGAATCTGGGTTGGCGAAGGCCTCCTCAAGGAGTTGGTCAGAGGTGCGCTCGCTCTGCGATGGACCAGACTCAGCCTGACCAGCCTCGGCCTCGGCTCTGCGAAGTGCCCGCCTGAAGCGGCGAAGGCCGATGCTGTCCAGTCCGCAAAAGGGCGAGCGAAGTAGGCGATCGATCGACTGGGCGTCTTGAGCCCGATCTGCAAAGCAGGACCGAGCCAACTCCATGAGTTCTCGCGACGCGTACTCGCCCCGCAAAGGCTTCTGTGCTCCGGCAATTCGCGCGGGAACTCCATCTACAGCCAGCATGCGCTCGAGGTCTTCCAACTGCTTGCGGGTGCGGGCAACCACCGCCATCTGCTTCCAGGAAACACCCTGAAGCACGCGTGCCTCGCGCAATTGGAAGGCCAGCCACTCGGCCTCGGACTGCTGGCCGTTTAGCACCACGTGCTGAAGCCCGCCTGCTGGGGCCTCTCCGGCAGACGCCGCCAAGCCCCTGCGCTGCCTTCCGGCACCCTCGGCCGGTATCAGGCGCGAGACCCTCTCCATCAGCTGGCCAACATCGACTGGGCGAGACCGCTGCGGCAGATACTCGGTGATTGCAACCCTGCCGCGCTCTCCGGCGAGCCGGGAGGCGAGGCTAGTTGCGATGCGCGGATCCGACTGCCTGAATCCCAGCGTTGTGGCGTCTGGATCAGCCACGAGCGTGAGACCAGCCGAGCCGGACGCGAGTGCCGCCACCAAGCGCGCCGCCGCCGGGGTGAGTTCCTGGGCATCATCGATGATGATTTCTCGCCAAACCGGAACGTGCTCGCCATCCACCAGCAATTGGATGGCCCTATTGATGAGGCTTGGGGAATCGAATCTTCCCTCATACTCGGCGGAAGCAAGGGCGTCCTCGTACATTGCGAACACGCGAGCCGCACAGACCCACTCGAACCTAGACGGGTCTAGCTCCGCAAGGGCCCGGGAATCTAGGCCATACTCCTGGCAAGCCGAAATCAGGTTGCGAATCTCAGACCTGAAGCCGGAGAGCGAGCGCGTGACCTCACCGATGTGCTCGGGCCATGCAATCTCCGCCGCCTCCGCACTAGCCAGGATGCGCTGAATGAGCGAGTCTTGCTCGGCACCGGAGATGAGCTCGGGAACCCTGCCGCCGGTGGCGATTGCGTGGTTTCTGACCAAACCGAAGGCGAGCGAAGATATGGTGCGGGCCAGCGAGCCCTCCACGGCGGCGCCGTCGCCCAGGGCGAGAACCAGCTGGTCTCGCAGCGACGAGGCGCTCTCACGGGTAGCGGCGAAAACCAATACCTGCGCGGCCGCAGAGGCAACCGTTCCCCCTAGTTCGTTCGCCAGAAACCGGAACCTGTCAACAACAAAGGAAGTCTTGCCGGAGCCGGGAGCGCCGAAGACAAGTGCCACTGAACCGAGCGGAAGCTGACCCGATAGCGCAAACCCAGGCGCGGCTGGCGCCTGAGGAGTTGGCAGGAACTTTACTTCGGTCACGAGTTCAAAACTAGCGGCAGCCGAGGACATTTACTTTGAGTTCCGCCTCACCAAGTAATCTAGATTCTGCCCGCCAAAAGCGCGGGTGAAGCAACCCAGATCGAGGGGCCCAAATGGAAATCCGAGTAGGCATTCGCAACTCAGCTCGCGAGTTGGTTTTCGAGACCAACCAGACCGCCAGCCAGATTGAGCAGGCAGTTGACGCCGCTCTCGCCGCCGGCAGCAAGACCATCAAGCTCAACGACGACAAGGGTCGCCTCTTCATCGTTCCAGCGGACACCCTCGCCTACCTAGAGGTGGGCGTTGAGGAGACTCGCCGAGTAGGGTTCATCGCCTAATGATTCAGTCACTCATCGACATCGCGTTCCTCTTGGTTTACGCGGCAATCATCACCGCAGTTCTGCCGTTTCTGCTGGGCGGCAACGAAAACTTCGGCAGCCTCATCCCGGGCGCAATGGCGCTAACCGCGGGTGCGGTCACCTGGTCCGCCCTCACCTGGGCCGGCATGTCAGACTCCGATGGCTGGATTTGGGCCATCACCATGGTGGTGATGCCACTTGCGATGGGCGTGCTGATGGGTCTCTACGGTCGCGGCCGTGCGGCGGGAAAGTTTGCTTTCGTTGACCGAGTCTTTGGCGCCAAGCCAAAGGACGAGGATTTCGTAGGCGCTTAGGCGGCCAGCCCCAGGGCGTCCATGCGTAGGCTGTGCGGGCCGTTTAGTTCCGCGATGAGCGGCTCTACGTCCTCGAGAGTGGCCTTCGGAATGGCCGAACGCATCTCGAGAATAACGTCTCCCATGATTCGGCGACCCCAGAGCGCGAGGCGCCATCCCAGGGTTGGATCCTTCGAGATAGCCTCCACCAGGGTCTTCTTCGCGAACTTCTCGATGGTCTTGTCGTTGAGGGCCTTCTCAACCGCGGCGCAGAGCTCGGCGTCCAGACCGCTGGCAACCTTGGTGTAGAACTCCTCCAGGAAGCCCAGCGTCAGGTACAGCTTGAGCACGGTCTCGTACCAGTCGAGGCCGGTGGTGCGGGAATGAAACAGGTCGATGCGCTCGGAGTACGGGTCCATGGCATCGGTGGCGTCGAAGCCCTGCGCGGAGAGCAGCCTGCTCAGGGCGCGGTACTTGTCGAAGCTCTTCGCGGCGGCCTCGGACAGCGCCGCCTTCGATGCGGTGGTTGGCGCGAACTTAATCTCGCTGGTCATGATCTCGAAGGCGCTCAACTCCAGATACGCCAGCTGCCCCAAAAACTCGCGCGGAGCGGGGGCGAAGCGTCCAAGATCGAACTCGCCCTGGTTGCGTGAAGCCTTATCGTCACGCTCCGGCAGCTGCATCTTTGGAACCCTGCGCTGCAGGCCCTTCAACCACTTGAACATGCCTTTAAGCCTACCCAAAACCGCCATCACTAGACTTAAGACAAATGAATAAAGCAATCAACCCCGATGTAACCTTCGAGGCGTTGGGTATCGACGCCGACATCGTGGCCGCTCTGGCCACCAAGGGCATCACCAATCCTTTCCCAATTCAGGAATCCTGCATCCCAGTGGCCCTAACCGGCCAGGACGTAATCGGTCAGGCAAAGACCGGTACCGGCAAGACCTTCGGCTTCGGCCTCCCTATCATCCAGCGCCTAGGCGTCAGCCCTGAAAAGGGCGCAAAGGCGCTCGTCGTTGTGCCAACCAGAGAGCTGTGCGTTCAGGTTGCGGAGGACCTAACTCTTGCAGTCAGCAACCGTGACACCATGGTGGCGGCCATCTACGGCGGCAAGGCCTACGAGGGCCAGGTCAAGCAGATCGAGGCAGGCGCCCAGATTCTGGTTGGCACCCCGGGCCGCCTCATCGACCTATCGCGTCAGAAGCTGCTGGACCTGTCCAAGATTCAGATGATGGTGCTCGACGAGGCCGACGAGATGCTCGACCTCGGCTTCCTTCCAGACATCGAGAAGCTCTTCACTTACACCCCGACCGACCGCCAGACCATGCTGTTCTCGGCCACCATGCCCGGAGTCATCGTCAATATGGCTCGCAAGTACCAGAACAAGTCGGTTCACATTCGCGTGAACGACCCCGAGGACGAGGGTCACACCAAGGCCGACATCAAGCAGTTTGTGTACCGCGCACACAGCCTGGACAAGGACGAGGTCGTCGGCCGAATCCTGCAGGCCGAAGGCCGCGGAAAGACCGTGATCTTCGTCAAGACCAAGCGCGCCGCCAGCAAGCTCTCCGAAGAGCTGGTTGATCGCGGCTTCAACGCAACCGCGCTGCACGGCGACATGAGTCAGGAGGCGCGCGAGCGCAGCATGGCCGCATTCCGCGCCCGCAAGAAGGACATCCTGGTTGCAACCGAGGTTGCCGCCCGAGGCATCGATGTTGACGACGTTACCCACGTGATTAACTACTCGGTTCCGGAAGACGAGAAGGCCTACCTGCACCGCGTTGGCCGCACCGGCCGCGCCGGCCGCACCGGCATCGCAGTCACCTTCGTTGACTGGGAAGACCTCACCCGCTGGAGCCACATCAACCAGGCCCTCGACTTTGGTCAGCCCGATCCGCTCGAGACCTATTCGTCTTCCAAGCACCTGTTCGTCGACCTCAACATCCCAGAGGGCACGAAGGGCCGCATCAAGGCCGCATCACCAAAGCCAGCCGCAGAAAAGGCCTCCGATGGCGACCGCGGCGGACGCGGACGCGGCGGCGACCGCAAGCCTAACGGTGACCGTGACCGCAACCGCGGCCAGGGGAGCCGATCCGGCGGAAACCGCGGCGAAGGCGCAAAGACCGAGCAGCACGGCGACCACGAGCACAAGACCCCGAGCGCGGGAAACCGCAACCGACAGCGTCGCCGCACCCGCGGTGGCCAGGCGACCGGCGGCCAGGGTGGAGCGCCTCAGGCCTAACCCAGGCGCCTAACTCGGTTCAAAGCCCAGAGTTTGCCTGAGCACTTCCAGGTTGTAGGTGCGCTCGTGGGCAAGTTGCCGCACAGCGTACTCGCTCAGCCGCGGCTCAGCACCGCGAGGGGTTCGCTTCTCGGCGACCTCGGCTACCCTTAGCGCCAGCCAAAGCGGAACCCTGACTATTCGCACCTGCGCCCCGAGCGCCTCGGCAATCACCTCGGAAAGCATCCTCGGAGTGGCGTCGGACACGTTGGCAACCGTGACCCCTTTCAGCCCTGCATCGAGCGCAGCGAGCGCCGCGTCAACAGCACCCGCGAGGTTCTCCATCGATGTCATGGCGTGCCTTGCCGTTCCACCCTCCGGCAGGTAGAGCCTGCCTCCTCGAACCGCTGCTCGTAGCCGCGGCAGCAGGGTGGAGTCTGTCTCGCCGTAGATTGCGTGCGGGCGGAGAATCACCGCGGGCCTCCCGACGCCAGCCACCTGCTCTTCCGACTTCCACTTGGCGAAGCTGTAGCTGTTCAGGAAGCGGTGCCCCCGCACCACTTCGTCCTCGGAAACCAGCACCGATGGCTTGGTTAGGTCGTAGACGCTCGATGATGAAATGTGAATCACCGGCCCATCGGTGAGCGCGAGCGCCGATTCCGTCATCAATCGGGTTCGGTTTTCCAACTCCACATCCCAGCCGTCGCGCGTAACTGCCGCGCAGTTTATGAGCGGCGCGCTGCCAAAATTTGGAACCGGCGAATCCGGGTTGGCCAGATCCAGAGCAACGTGTCTAACCCCGGGGTGGCTAAATTCCCCGCGCGACACCCCGATGACGCTAACTCCCCGGTCTGATAGCCGGCCGGCCAGGTAGGAGCCCACCGAGCCACTGACTCCCGTGATGACGACCTCGGAACTCACAGCAAGCCCCCGGCCTGAAACCGGGCACGCGCCAACTGCGTCAGCACCAGGGAGTCGCGCTTGAGCGACCTACCGCTGAGCGGCATGGAATCCAGCAGCTCCACCATGTCCGGCCGCGCATCCTCATCCATGTGCAGGTGCACCTGCGAGCGCACCGCATCCAAAACCCTCGAGGGGTCAAACCCCGGCTTGGCAACCACGAACAGCATCACGCGGTCGTCACCGATGCGATCCGGCACTCCAACGATCGCGGCATCGGCCACGCCCGGAATGGTGCAGATGCCCGGCTCATAGAGGCTGGGGTAAATGTTCATGTTCCCGCGGATGAGCATGTTCTTCTTGCGACCCAGCAGCACCAGTTGGCCATCGGCCCGAATGGTTCCGAGGTCGCCGGTTGGGTGCCACGATTCCGGTGACCTTCCGAAGTATCGGTTCATCAGCCCAGACCCTGAGACCTCGATCTCGCCATCGCTGGCGAGCCTGATTTTGGTATCCCCCATGGGCTGGCCAACCAGGTCTCCCCTGCCGCCCGACCGAATGTGTTCCAGCTTGGACCTGGCATCGCAGGTGGCGATTGGCAGCATTTCTGTCATGCCGTAAACGTTGACTATCTCGGTAGCCTCGCCGAAGGTGGCAGCGATGTCCTCGATGAGCGGGGGAAGCACCGGCGCGGCCCCGGTGCCAACAACTCTCACCGCGGGGCGCTGAGAGCCTGCCCCAGCCTTACGCAGGATTTTGGCTAGGTCGGCGGGCACGGCAAACAGCACATCGATGCCCTGCGGCAACGCCTCTGACTCCACGGGAATCCGCCAGGTGGCGCCGCGGGTGAGCGCCACAACGCCCAACGTCATGGGCTCGGCGTAAACCAGCGAGCCCGGCGCAATGCCGAATCTGTCAGCAAAGTTGACCACGTTTGCCGAGATGCTGGCCAGGGTGTGAACCACTCCCTTGGGCTGGCCGGTGGTGCCCGAGGTAAAGGTGACGATGGCGTCGGCCCCTGGATTCGGTTGCATTTCAGCGGGCGCGCCTGCTGGCTTAGCAGACCCGGCCCAGGCAGCTAGCGATTTTGCCCGCAGCGGAACACCAGGGAGCCGGGGGCCCAGGTACAGGTGCTGCACTCCCCCGAGACGGCCGTAGTCGCAGACGTTTATTCGCCTAGCCCTGCGCAACCAGGCCAGCCAGCGCGAGCCAATCGCGTATAGCAGCGAGTCTGCAACAACCAGGCGTGGCTGCACCATTTCAACTCGCGAGTTGAATAGCTCCTGAGCGCTGAAGGGGTCCACGAACACCAGGGTGAGTCCGGCGCGCAATAGCCCAAGCGCGTAGGCGATAGAGCGCGGGCTTGGCCGAGCCCCAAAGATGAACCTGTCGCCGGGTTTGGCGCCCCACCGCAGTGCAGCCGCGGACACCGATTCAACGCTCCGCCAGAGCTGCGAGTAGGTGAGCGACTCGCCACCGCGCGCTATCGCAATGGAATCCGGATGGCCTAACGCGGCAGCCTCAATCTGCTCCAGGATGGTGTTCACGAGCCAACCACCACAAAGTGTTTGAATCCGGCCGCCAGGGATTTCCTGCGTCTAACCTGGCCCCGCACCCGTAATGGGTGCTCGGCCTCAACCATCGCGAGCATCCGCAGATAGCTCTCCACCACCCGCATTGCAAGCGGCATGCCGATGCAAAAATGCACCCCGGCGCCAAACCACAGCTGACGCATCTCGGGCGGAATCGGGCGGTCCGGGTTGAAGTCACCCAGCCTCTGGCAGGCCTCGTAGGTTGCAATCACAACGCGGTCTCCCGGCCTCACCTGCATCCCATCGATGAGCGCGGGAGCAACCACAGACCGCATCATCACCGGTGAGGGAACGGTAACCCTGAACCCCTCCTGAAGCAGGGCATCGAGGGCCCGCTCGGCGCCGGCCACCTCGTCCGCATCGGAGCCGGCCAACCCCGTGAGCCGGTTGAGGTAACCGCTCTCCAGCGCCAGCCGAGTAACGCGCGGGAGGTGGCTGATCGTGGTTTCGGTGCCAGCCAGAATGAGCGCCAGCACAACCGAGACGGTGTCATCCTCGCTGAGCCCCACCTCGCGCAGCAGGGTTGGCACGGTGCCGGACTCCGCGGCACGGAATGCGGCACGGATCGAATCCTCGATTCCGGCTAGCTTGGTCTTGGCCACGGCAACCTGCGCGGGCTTCAGACTCTTGGTGGTTATCTTCACCAGCCCGAGCATCTCGCGGGCGCGCTCCAGCTGCTCCAGGACCCGGTGCTCGTCGTTGCCAGAAATGTTCCAGCCCGCCAGGCGGCAGAGCACGTTCGCCATGGTTAGCTCAATCTCGTGGCCCAGGTCTACATCTTCGCCAGCCAGCAGTCGCTTCTGGATTCCCTGCAGCTGCGGGTCAACGATGTCCCCGAGGAGCACCTTTAGGAACCTGGGGGTGAACATGGGACCTAGCTGTCGGCGGAGGTGGGCGTGCTCCGGGCCATCCATGTTGATCAGCCCGCGGTCACCAATCACCGGGCTCCACAGGGTGCTTGACGCACCCCTTCCAACCTTGGAGAAATGCTCGGAGTCCAGCAAAACCTGCCGAATGATTCCGGCCTCGCTTACGATTACACCGATTCCCGGCACGCGAACCACGGGTCCCAGCCTGGTGAAGGCGCGGAGCAACCTGAACCCAACCCGGTGTGAGGCTGCTAGCAGCCGCCTGTCTTCCCTCGTCGCTCGCGCGGCGCGACTGGCAAAATCGGTCATCGCACGTCCACCGTCCCCGCCGGCCTGCGATGACGGCGGTACCACTCGAGGGTTGCCACGAGCCCCCAGGCCTGAACCCTTCTGGCGGATGCGTAAACCAGTACCCGGCGCGAGAACACATAGCGGTTGGTTACCCGGCGAACCGCGTTTATCAACTCGCGATCCTCGTGCACCTCTTCGATGGCTGTTCTAGTGAAACCGCCAACCTGCTCGTATAACGCCGATGAGATGGCCATGTTGTTGCCGGATGTCATCTGGTAGGGGCCCTTGAACTCGTGGCCACGGTTACTTGGGCGCACCTTTCCAAAGAGCACGGCCAGCTCGGTTGCGGCTGCAAGCTGGCGAACCCGCGCCTGCGATATTGGCGGATCATCACGCCTGGCCTCGCTCCAACCAGAGATGAACTCGAAGCCGCGATCGAAGAGCGACTTGATGGCTTCCACCCAGTTTGGCGCCGGAACGCAGTCGGCATCGGTGCGAGCCAGGTGCGTTGCTCCGCGCGCTATGGCAGCCCTGCACGCGGTGTCGGCGGCGGCTCCCGTGCCCTTTCGGCTCTCTTCAACCACAACCCAGTCAAGCGCGTGGGTTGCGGCGAATTCGCGAATCAGGTCGCCGGTGCCATCGGTGGAGTTGTTGTCGCAGAAGACCACATCGAAGTCGGTGTCGCTCTGATTGAGCAGGGCGCTTAGGGTTGGGCCAATCCCTGCGGCCTCGTTGTATACGGGAATCACGACCGAGAGTTTCATGACCCCTCCTAGACCCTGAATATTCCGAGGCCGGTGGAGATACCGCCGGCGAACCCGATGAAGGCGAAGAGGTCACCCGAGGACACCCTGCCCGCGGCCAGCGCGTTCTGAAGTTGGAGCGGAAGCGAGAGGCTGGTCACGTTGCCGTAGTCCTGGATGGTTTCAACCAGCTGGGCCCGCGGTACGTCAAGGGTTTTGCAGATTCGAGGCAGGTAGGTGGCCGAAACCTGATGCATTCCAATCACGGGAAAGTCGCTCCAGCGCAGATTGTTTGCCGTCAGTGTGCGATCGAGGATGGCGGGCCCGAGCGCCATGAACGACTCGGCCAGCTCTCGGCCATCCATGTTGAAATAGGTGGCGTCAAGGTCGCGCGGGTGGCGGCTACCACCGGCGCCGAGGGTTCCAACGCTCCACCTGTCGCTGGCGGCGGTCATCTGAATGTCAATAACGCCAACGTCTGTTTCGGGCGTTGCCTGCAGGACCATCGCCGCCCCTCCGTCGCTCATGCTGAAGCCGGCGAAGGAATCAAGAAACTGTTGCCGATCTCTGTTGGCCCAGCGAATGGCCATCGATGGCGTTTCGCCCGAGACGATGAGGATGCGGCGATACGCGCCGGAGCGGATGAACGAGTTGGCAACCTGAACGCCATTCAGGAAGCTGTTGCAGGCGTTCTTCACATCAAAGACGGGCACGTTGTTTGCGCCGAGCATATTCGAGACGATGTGGCTGGTGGCGGGTTCGATTAGGTCTTGGCTGGCCGATGCGAACAGGATCAGATCCATGTCCTTAACCTTCAGCCCCGCGCGGTCCAGCGCCTCCCTGCCGCTGGCCGCGGCAAAGTCAGAGGTGTTTTGCTCCGAGTGCCGGTGGTACAAGGTCTTCACGCCCGTGAGTTTCTCGATGTACTTGACCGGGATGCTGGCACCCGGCGATGAATCCACTATGCGGTTGGCCACCTCATCGATGGAGCGGCGATTGGGCGCCATTGAGGCTGCTACCGAAATTATTTGCGCGTTTGGCATATTCCCCCCAGAACATGTATCCACCCGCCCGAGATTTCTTCTAGAGCGGTTGGAACAACTCTAGTGCGGCCGAACCAACTTGGCTACAGGTTTTTAGTAAGAGGGCGACTTGGCAAAAACCGCAACGAAGTCGCGCGTGCTGCGCTTTAGGAACTTGGTCGTGGGAATCTGATTCTCAGGATTGATCGGGATGCCCTTGGGTCTGTACGGCCCGTAGAGATCGCCGTTCGCGAAGGCCTGGTTCATGTCGAGCGCCATGCCCTCAACCGCCCCGGCCCGAACCAGCACATTTGCAAGCGAACCCGCGCTGAGCGCGGCACTCTGAACGTAGACCACGGAACCGTCTGCGCGAATTCCGAGCCCGGAACGCCAGACGTAGTTGTGGCCCGAACCCGTGCCGTACCAAACCTGACCCCACTGGGCCTGATCCTTGTTTACAACCTGGGAAACACCGTGGTCAACCATCAGGCTGAGGTTTTGGCGCGCGGTGGAGAAGTTCATCGGCACCTGATCGCGCCCCCATTGAACAATGCGCATTGAGCCATCGGGGTAGGTGAGCAGCGTGGCCTTGCCATTGACCAACGGCTTCATGACGTAGCCCTCGTTAACGTAGCCGCCCTGGCTCTGGTCCATCTTGTAGCCGGCGGCGAAGGCGGCCATATAGAAGGGGCGGAGGGTGCTTGAAACCCGACCGTTTCCGCGATTCGGAAGGTTACCCTCGGGCAGCTGAGTGCCGGGAATCTGCTTGAACGCCAGAAGGTGCGGATCAAACCACGCCACGGTTGCGTAAACCGCGGTGTGAATGCGGTCTGGGCGAACCTTGGCAACGTACACGGCGGTCACGCCGTTGACCTTGATCTTCGTTGGCACCCACTCTCCCTCGCCGGGGCGGTATTTCACGGGCGATGCGAGCCGCGCGGGCGGGAGAATTGGCGCCGTCGCCGCACCCCAGGGAGTGTAGTTCACGGCCGGGTGGTTCGAGGCCACCCTGATGGATGCTGCCCCGGCGCTACCGTTATCGAACTTGCTGCTGGTGGTTGGTTCCCCGCCCACCTTGGGAGGGTTGAGGTAGCCGTACCAAACGTTTTCCAGTGCGGCAACCGCCGGACTAAAGCCATCGTCGCGCGCAACCTCCGCGGCAGCCGTGGCAAAGTCCTCGCCCTGGCCGGTCATTCGAACCACAACCTGAACGCCGTAAATCGCTCCGCCAAGAATGGAAAGGGTGAGAACTCCAACCCAGATTCTGCGCGCCAAGTAGCGCCTGCGGCTCACCGGTTTAGCCTTGGTGCGGCTACTACCTCTAGGCACTTTTCCCCCTACTTGTTCTTCTTGTGCTTGGTCTTTGCCTTAGCCTTTGCAACCGCGTCGGCCGGTGACTTCGCATAGACCGCGATGAAGTCCCTGGTGGACGAGTTTAGGAACCTGCTGGCCGGTCTCGTGATCTGAGGGTCAACCGGAACACCGCTTCCGTAAGGACCGTAGAAATAGGAGCTTGCCCAGCCGTTGTTCATGTCGAGGCACATGGCCCGGACAACGCCCGCCCGAACCATGAGGTCGGCCAGATCCCGCTGGCTCATCGATGGGCCAACCAGGTGCACCACGGACCCGTCGGCGCGCACACCGATGGCCGAGCGCCAGACGAAGTTTGCGCCGGACGCGGTACCCCAGGCGAGGCTTCCCCACTGGGAGTCGTTGTTGTTTTTCACCTGGTTCACGCCGTTGGAAACCAGCATGGGCAGGTTCTGTCGGGCACTGATGTAACCGGGCTTGATTGCGTCAACGCCCCAGTTTCTGATGTCGATGCTGCCATCGGGGTAGGTAAGCAGTGTGGCGGCGTCGTTTCGCATTGGAACAGCGGTAGTTCCCTTGTAGATGAAACCTCCGTGCATGTTTACGGTCTTGTAACCACCGTTGATGCCCGCAACATAGAAGCGCTTCAGCTTGGCGGGAACCCGGCCGGTTCCGTGCGGATAGTTTCCCTTGGGCTCGAGGGTTCCCGGTACCTCCTGGAAAGCCAGTGCCTTGGGGTCTAACCAGACTAGGGTGTCAAAGAACGAGGTGTGCTGGGAGTCTGGTCGAACACGAGCCACGTAGACTGCCACTCGGCCGTTGACCTTAATCTTGGTTGGCATCCAAACGCCCTCGTTTGCCACCGGGTGCTTGGCTGGAGTTGCCACATTGGCGGGAACCTGGTCAACGGTTGCAGCCGCCGGTCCCCAGCTGGGGTTGTTAGCCTTGATGGCCGATGCCGTTGGAGTAACCGCCGCCGACTCGCTCGGGGCCGGGCTCTGAGCCGCAACCACCTTACCGAATACGGCCGAATCGGTTGGCTTTCCGCCAACCTGAGCTGGATTCACAACCTGGTAGTAGAAGTTCTCCGAGAGTGCCATAAGCGGCCCGTAACCAATGTCGCGACCAACGTCGGCGGCCGCCATGCCCAGGTCTTCGTGGGCGGTGTTGGCTCGGATCACGGTTTGCACACCGAAGTAGACAAGGTTTAGGCCGAGGATGGCGAGGACAGTAAAGCCTATTGCGCGAACAATCCTGCGCGCCCTGCTTCGCGGCTTGCGTTGACGGTTTCTCTTGGTGCTCATTGTGACTCCGAATAACTACTACAGGAACAGGCTTGCGGAAAGGTGAACGTGAAATACGAGTGGTAGGGCAAAGAGCGCCAGCAGCGCGGCGGCCGCCACGAGCAGCTGCTTGTCACGAAGAATCAAGTCGGTGGGTGACTCACCCTCGCCGGAGCGATCTGCCACGTACCAGTAGCGAACCAGCACGAAGACCACAACCGGGATGGTGTAGATGAACTCCCTGCGGGAGGTTAGGCAGAAAAACGAGTAAAAGACCACGGCCAGGGTTCCCGAGATTTCGGAGATTCGCTGAGTGAACTCAATGGTGTATTTCCCCAAAACCGACCTCGCTCCCGAGCCGTGGGTCTTCAGTTCCTGGAATCGCTTCATCGATGCGAGGAAGAGCGCCAGGCTCATGGTGGTGACGAACATCCACTTTGATACCTGCACCTCGATACTGAAGGCTCCGGCGTAGACCCGCAGCACAAAGCCCACCGCGATGACGAACATATCGATTACGGGGACTCGCTTGAGGTAGAAGTTGTAGGCGATCTGGATCACAAAGTAGAGGGCCACAACCGGCAGCACCTTTGGAATCCAGAGCGATGCCATGGCGCTTATGGCAATCAGCGCCGCAAAAATGACCCAGGCGCTAGGCACGGACAGTTGACCGGCCGCGAGCGGGCGCTTCAGGCGCTTGACGGGATGGGCGCGATCCGCCGTCACATCGAAGATGTCGTTCATCACATAGGTTGCCGAGGCAACCAGGCAGAAGACCGCGAATGCCATGGCCGTCTGGAAGTTGGCGTCCGGCTCATTGAAGTGGCCGGAGAAAGCGAGCGGCGCAAGCACGAACAGGTTCTTCACCCAATGCTTGGGGCGGATGAGCCGAAGCACTGCCGCGATCTTTTTCATTCTTCTCCGATGTAGCTGACGGTTGAAAGTTTCTGGCAGTTGCTTGGGGGTTACCTGAAGAATGCTGTCTTTTACCTGAGTTAATGCTGAATCGAAAGTTAGCCTCAGAGGGTAACCAAAGAGCGAGGCAGTGCAATGCAAACTTCCGTGAGTAGCTTCGGCAGACTCTCGTCTGAATACCACACGGTGGTCAGTGCGGGTGCTGGCGCAACCGCCGGCCTGACCAACGCCCTACCCCGCGGACTGGGAAGCAGCTACGGCGATGTCTGCCTGAATCCGGGCGGAACCCTGCTTCAGACCAGCGGCCTCAACAACCTTCTTGCCTTCGATGCCGAGAGCGGACTGCTCACGGTTGAAGCCGGCGTGACCCTCGGTGAAATCCAGCGCGTCTTCGCCCCAAAGGGTTGGATGCTCAGCGTCACCCCGGGAACGCAGTTTGTAACCGTGGGCGGCGCGATTGGAAACGACGTACACGGCAAGAATCACCACGCCCGTGGAACCTTCGGCGACAACACTGTTTCGTTCTCGCTGGTGCGCTCCTCGGGTGAGGTGCTGCACTGCTCGCGCACCGAAAACAGTGACCTATTCCACGCCACCATCGGGGGTTTGGGGCTCACCGGTTTGATCACGAGCGCAACCATTCAGCTTCAGCCGGTGTGGGGCGCCTACCTCGACACCGAAACCCTGGTGTTTCAGAACTCGGGCGAATTCCTGAGCCTCTCAGACGCCTCCGAACCCGACTGGCAGTACATAGTTTCTTGGATTGACTGCACCTCAAAACATGGCCGCGGAATCTTCATGCGCGGCAACAACTCGGCCGACACTCGCGTACCAGAGGTGCAGCTGGGCGGCCCAAAGGTGCCATTCACGCCGCCGATTTCGCTGATCAACAGGGCATCGGTGCTTGCCTTCAACCAGGCCTACTTCAACCTGAACCGATTGAAGGCCGGGGCCGCCAAGACCCACTATCAGCCTTACTTCTACCCCTTGGATTCGGTGCGCAACTGGAACCTGGCGTACGGCCCGCGCGGCTTCTACCAGTACCAAATGGTGATTCCCCGCACCGATGGTCGAGAGGTGCTCGATGAGGTGCTGGGACAGATTCGCAAGTCCGGACAGGGCTCATTCCTCGCGGTTTTGAAGACCTTCGGCGACCAGAACGGCCCCGGAATGCTCAGCTTCGCGAGACCGGGTATTACGCTCGCCCTCGACTTCACCAACTACGGAGAGCGCTCCGAGAAACTCTTCGAACGACTCGATGAGGTTGTTCTTGCCGCTGGCGGCACCCTGAACCCCAGCAAGGATGCTCGCATGAGCAGGCAAATGTTTGAGCAGGGTTTCCCGGGCTACAGGGAGTTCGAGAAGTTTAGAGACAGCGGCATTTCGTCCGCTATGTCTAGAAGGTTGATGGGCTGGTAAATGAGGATTTTGATTGTTGGCGCAACCAGCGGTATCGCCAAGGAGTGCGCCAGAATCTGGGCCGGGAAGCCGGGCTCCCAGGTTGCCTTCCTTCTGGTGGGACGAAACCAAGCCGGCCTGGACGCCGTGGCGGCGGACCTCGTTGTTCGAAACCCCAGCGCGAGGGTGAGAACTTTCGCACTCGACCTCACAGATCCTGCCCGCATCTCCAAGCTTGAAACCGAACTCGGTGCTCTCGGATTGCTGGACATTGCGCTAATCGCCCAGGGCGAGCTCACTGACCAATCATTGGCGCAGGCGAGCACCGAGGCGCTGGAAAAGTCGGTCACCATCAACGCAACATCGGTGGCGCTCTTTGCCGAACTCTCCGCGCGCCTGATGAGTGGCGGCGGCAAGATTGCGGTGATTGGTTCGGTTGCCGGGGACAGGGGCAGACGCGCCAACTACGCCTACGGCGCCTCCAAGGCATTCCTGCACACCTTCGTGCGAGGAATGCAGCACAGGTTCGCCGGCACCGGGGTTTTGCCCATCATCGTAAAGCCCGGCCCAACCGCAACGCCGATGACGACCGCGTTGGCCGTCAGCGGCAAACTGGCCCCAGCGGACGCCGTTGCCCGCGAGATTGTGTCGGGAATTGCCAAGGGCAAGAAGACTATCTACGCCCCCGGGCTGTGGGCGGTAATCATGCTTGTGGTGCGCCTGATTCCGTCACCAATTTTTGACAAGCTGAATTTCTAGGCGGTTTTGGTTCGGGCTCGCCATCGATTTATTGCTGTGAGCCCGAAGCCAACCAGCGTGAAAAACGCAGAGATTACCAGGATGTACATGACCATCTGGGGCACTCCACCCTTGTCGGTTGGGTCCAGGAACCAGTAGGGCCACCAGCCAAAGATTAGCCCGCGAACAATTGTGAGGGCCAACCAGGCGAGCGGGAATATCAGCACCAGCCAGGCCTGCTTTAGTCGCAGACGCACCGATGGGCTGACGACGATCCACTCCAGCAGAACTATGGCGGGCGCGTAGACGTGAAGGATTTCATTCGGTGGAGTAGGCCATACGTAGCCCGCATCCGCTGCCGATGGCGGCTGGTTTCGCAGCAGCGCGTTGTAAACAACCGAGACGATCACATACGCGCTGGTTACCGCCAGGCGGTACTTGAGCATCCGCTCGGAATCGGAACCGGCCCTGAGGAGCCCGGCGGCCGACACCCCCAGAATGACGGCGGTGAAGAGGCTGGTGATGATTGTGAAGTAGGAGAAGTACTCCGCCGGGCGGAAGACGTTGTGCAGAACACGATCAGAAACCTGCCATGCGATGGCGAATACGATGCTCAAGCCAACAATAAATCTCAGTGCTGCCACAACTTTGTGCAATTTAGCCCCGACTCTAGAAGTTGAGTGCAATGCTACCCAATTCCATTCCCGCCGATGTAAAAATGCCTGGCGAGCAACCCCGCCAGGCATCCCCCTTTACGTCCCGCTTGGCTCTTCTCCAAAGAGGGCGGGCTGTTCTTCCCTTCGGAAGGCTTGAAGTTTCGGTATCGCTCCGCTCGATGGCATCAGTTGCTGGGAGAGCGCGGTTGCCTTTGCCACCTTGCCGGCAGCCAACTGCAGAGCGATTGCATTAGCTAGCAGGTTTGCCGACTGCGCCGGGTCTGTTTCGGCAACAGCCTTGGAAAGCACCGCGTACGCGCTCGCCAGGTACTCCTGAATGACGGGTTGAACACCGAGTTCGATCACGGCGCTAGCGAGTTCAGCGGCGGCGGTTGCATCGCCCGCGGCCAGCCTCGCTTCGGCAAGTACGCTCAGGTAGTTCGCCTTATCTTCCAGATTGTCTCCGAAAGACTCGAGGGTCAGTGGCTCCAGCACCTCGATGGCACGGTCCGCCTGATTTAGCTCAAGGAAAAGGCTAGCCAGCCGCACCCTAACGGAGCGATCCAGCCAGTCATCTTTGAGCTCTTTGGCAGCCTCGATTGCACCAAAGTAGAGGCGCTGGGCCTCGAGGAACTCCCCTTGCTCCTGCAGGGCGAGTGCGATATTGGCGTCAACCTGAGCGGCATCGTCGGCATAGCCGGCCCCGTGGAAGACCACTCGAACGGTTCGGTAGAGAGCGAGGGCCTCGGCGGTTCGTCCAAGTGTGGAGTAGGCGTGCGCCAGCTGCACATCGCACTTGGCCGCGTTGACAAAACTGCCGCGCTCCTTGTTTTCGCTCGATGCCCGCTTCAGCAGCGCGATTGCCTCGCCGTGCAACCCTTCCGAAACCAGGGTCCAGCCCAGACGGTAGCGGGAGTAGGTAGCACGCCATTCATCGGTGGTGTACTCGGCCAGCGACAGCGCGTCGCGCAGGTGCACGATGGCCTCACGTCGCTGACCCAGGTCAATCAGCGCGGCGGCGATGCGGTCGTGCGTGCGGCAGGCACCGGTGAGGTCACCCGCCTCCTGAAAGAAAGTAAAACCCCTCCTGAAGACTTCGAGCCCCTCGGCCTGGCGCCCCGCAGAGCCCAGAAAATCCCCGAGATCAATGGCGGTAATGCCCGCCATGCGCGGATCCTTGGCGCTCACAAACAGCTCGAGCGCGCTTCGCATTGCCTCGATGGCCTCGGCGTCGCGCACCAACTTCTTATAGGTGCAACCCATTTCGCGCAGACACTGCGCGGTGAGATTTTCACGCACCGTTGACTCGTAAATCTCCACGGCCGACTGAAGCGGAGGCAGCGCCTCCTCGTGTCGTTCGAGTTGGTTGAGGAGCGAACCGATGAACCACTGCATTCCGGCGTACTCGGTGTCATCGCCCAACTGCTTGTAGATATCCGCCGCGGTCTGAGCAACGGGAAGCGCCTCCGGGCCGCGGTCGCTTGCACTCAGGAATCGGGCAATTGCCTGCAGCCCACCGGCGCGCCTAGGCAGGTGCGTCTCGGTAACCGCAAGTTCCCAGAGTTCATCCAGGTTTGGCTCGTCGTCTTCGTCTTCGTGTTCGTGACCCATTCTTGCCCCTCTGGCTCGATAGTTTGTGCGCCTTTTGGGCGGAGATAGAGTCTCGCAAACCGGTCTGACATTTATTTTTAGGCCGCTGGATGGCGCAGCTTCCGGCCAGAAATCTGGGCAAAGAAAAACGCCTGGCTGGGTGTTCAAGGGAAACACACACAACGAAAGGACTTCGAAAATCTCGCTCGAAACCCAGCCAGGCGCATTCTCACTATAAGTTGGCGAACCTTAGAAAAGGCTCAAGCGCGATGGCGATTGCCTCGCGAACAGCTACTAGATTGTCATTCATTGTTGTCCTCCAATATGTGTCGGGTTTCCGCTAGCAAGTTGTCAGTTCCCAAAATCGACAGAGGGCCACTCGCCTAGGCTTGAAGCATGCACCTGGATTCACTGCTCGAAATTGCCCTGACTGCCGCCGATGCCGGCGCCGGCGAACTCACCTCCCGCTTCCGCGGCAAGTTCAACATCAACACCAAGAGCAGCGAGGCCGACTACGTCACAGACGCCGACCTAGCAAGCGAGACCGCCGTGCGCAGAACGCTGGCTCAGCTGCGCCCAGGTGACACCGTTACCGGCGAGGAGTATGCGGCGAGCGAGGGTAAATCCGCTGAGTACTACTGGAGCATCGATCCGCTGGATGGAACGGTCAATTTCGCTCGCGGCCTGCCAAACTGGGCGGTGGCGATCGGAGCAAAGAATCTTGCCACCGGCACCTGGGATGTTGGTGTAGTTCACGCACCGATGCTGGGGGTCACCTACTTCGCCACTCGGGGCGGTGGTGCATTCGCCCGCAGGGCTGGCGAGAACATGCGGCTGAGCGGGCCCGTTGAGCGCAGCACCAAGATCGTCGCCACCGGGTTCTCGTATTCGCCCGAAGACAGGCTCGTTCAGTTTGAACGGCTAGCCAAACTGATGCCGCACTTCGTGGATGTGCGCAGGATCGGCGCCGCATCGCTGGACATGTGCATGGTGGCGGAGGGAACGGTTGACGCCTACTACGAGGTGGGAATCAAGGAGTGGGACTGGGCTGGCGCCTTGGTTGTGGCTGAAGAGGCCGGACTCCAGGTGAAGCGTCCGGCATTCGCGGGCGACCTGGGAGCAGCCGCGCGCGACATTTCAGTATTCACAGCGGGCTAAGCCCCCCGCAAATAATGTCACGGCGCCACCGTATGCTTTAGGAAATCGCAAGTATGGGAGGCCGCCGATGAGAAAAGACGATTCTGGCAGGATAGCGTTCGACACCCGAGACCTAATGAGGGTCTCCAGCTGCAGTGACTGCACCACCATCTCCATACTTCGCACTCTCGGCCACGCTCCAACGCTCGCCATGCTTGCGCCATACGAGCTCGAGCCGCAACCCAAGACCCTGGCCCAAAAATACGGCGAGGACTACGAGGAACAGCTGACGCTTGAGCTGCGGGCATCCGTGGCCGACGGGGCCCTGCGTGAACCCGAGGTTGAAGAGTTTGCCAGCATGGCGGCCCGAGCGGATGCAACCATTCGCCTGATGAAAGAGGGCGTGCCCCTCATCTACCAGGGCGCGCTCATCTCCGACTCCCTCACCACGGTTTTCCGCGGCAAACCAGACTTTCTGGTTCGAGCCGACTGGCAGTTGGCATTCGTTGACGGCAAACTCACGGCAGCACCAAGTCCCGGTGCGGAAGCCAGCGACAAGTACACCGCCTGGGACGCCAAGTACGGCAGCAAGCCCAAGCCCGCCTACGCTCTTCAGGTGGGGCTCTACGTTGCCGCACTGGATCGAATCGGATTCAAAGCGGACCACGCCAGCCACGGAATTATTCTGGGCAACCGCACCCTGGAACCGCTCACTGAGGCAGAGGTTGTCCCCGCGATGGGCCTGGCCCGCGCCGAGCTCGAACTTGTCGTAGCCGAAGCCGTGAAGCGGAGCGCGTCCGGCACGCTGGATTCCATGCTCGAGGGTTTCAACTGGTACTGCAGCGCAGCCAAATTCTGCGACATATGCGAGTACCCGGAGCTGTGCGCGGCATCCCGCGAGAGCGCCCTGCACCTCTCGCTTGTCTACGGCATCCGCTCAAATCAGATTGAGCAGTTGGAATCCTGCGGCATTACCCGAATCGATGAGCTGGCCGCGTCCGGCACCGAGCAAAAGCCGGAGCGAATGACCCCGGCCATCTGGGAAAAACTGGTTCGTCAGGCAAAGATTCAGTGGGAGTCGCGCACTAGCGGTCAGCCTCAACACCTGGTACTGCCTGGAGCAAAGATCGAGGTTTTGCCGCCGCCAAGCGATGGCGACATCTTCTTCGACATGGAGGGCTTCCAGTACTTCAGGGAACGCGGCGGGCTAGAGTACCTCTTCGGCAACTGGACTCGGGACTCGGGGTTCGTGGCTTTCTGGGCGCACAGCCGAGACGCCGAGAAGGTAGCTTTCGAGAACTTCATCGATTGGGCGACGCAAAGACTGCGAGCCAACCCAAGTGCTCACATCTACCACTACGCCGCCTACGAGCGCACCGCGCTGCGTAAGCTCGCCACCCGTCACTCCACCCGCGAGGCGGAGGTCAGTTGGTTGGAGGGCAACGACAAGCTGGTCGACCTACTCGATTTTGTGTCCAAATCCATCGTGGTTGGCGAAGAGTCTTACTCAATCAAGAAGTTGGAGCGCCACTACGGTTTCAAGCGTCGCTCCAGCGTGACCAACGCGGCCGATTCCATGGAGGGCTACGAGGAGTGGTTGCTGTTGGACCGGGCGGCTCAAGACCCGGAAGCCTCCGCAGAGGACAGGGCCGCCGCTAGCGAGGCCGCAGCCCTGCAGCTGCGAGCTCTGTCCGACTACAACGAGGACGACGTCAAATCCACGCTGGCACTCTACGAGTGGCTTGCCGCAATGCCGGGCGCCGGCAGCCGCTTTGGGTCCAGCAAGTACAACCTAGACTCCGATTCGGAGGAGGGGTTAAACGATCGCCAACTGAAGCTTGCCCAACTGGAGGCCAGAACCGCCTCGCTCATCAGGGTCCACGATGAGTGGCTCGAGGCAAACCCGCACGAGGAGGGCGGTGCCGCAAGCCAAACCTGGCAGGCGCTAACCCACTCGGTGCTGTTCTACGCTCGCGAGGCGGCGAAGGACTTCACAGACCTCATGATCCGCATGCAGGCCGAGGACTCCGCCCTCTCGGAAGACTCGAAGGCAACGGCTCTCTCGGGCGTGGTGGAGACGGGGCGTCGAATCGGTCGACCATCCGGCGGCGTCTCCAAACTCAAGGTGAGTTTTGAGGCAACCGTCGATGAAGACGGTACCTACGACGTAAAGGAAGAGGTCAACGGCTACCTGCGTTCGGCAGACCCAACCAACTCGCGGTTCTACTGCCCGGCAACCATGAAGCAGGTCAGCGGCGGTCTCGTGGAAATTGTTGCCACCCTGCCCCTAGACACCGACAACTGGCAACCGGACGCCTTCTTCAACTACGCCAACATTGGCGCGGGCGCGAAGGAGACATCCATCGAGGGTGTGGTTAGAGATATCACCTCCAAGTGGGTCTCGCCCGGGTTTGAACCACCCACCGGCTTTGTTGCCCTTGACCTCCTGTTTCGCAGAGCACCCCGTCTGGCAAACGGCCAGTCGCTGCACCACGATGGCTCCGAGCACACCCTGGGAAACATTATCGAGGCCCTTGAGGCCATGGAGGGCACGGTGCTGGCGGTGCAGGGTCCACCGGGCTCCGGCAAAACCTATCTGGGCTCGCACGCCATAGCTCACCTCCTGTCACTCGGCTACCGGATTGGCGTTGCCTCCACCAGTCACGCGGCCGTGGAAAACCTGCTGAGCGCCTGCATCACGGACGCCGGGGTCGACCCAGCCGTGATTCACAAAAAGAACAAGTCGGATGACACCACTGCGCGCGATTGGAACACCTCCACGGGCACCGCAAAGTACCCTAGCCTGCTGGCCTCCGGCAGAGCGTTCGTGCTGGGTGGCACCGCCTGGACGTTCTCCAGCGACAAACTCCCGGATCAGTGCCTGGACTATATCTTTGTGGACGAAGCCGCGCAGTTCTCCATGGTGGACGCGGTGGCTATTTCTCGCGCAGCCAAGAACCTAGTGCTCTTGGGAGACCCGCTACAGCTCCCTCAGGTGGTAAACGCCATCCATCCGGGAGGAGTGGAAAACTCGGCCCTCGGCCACTACATGGGGCAAGACCAGATAATCCCAGACTCCAAGGGTTTCTTCGTGGACGTCACTCGACGCCTGCACCCACGCGTGAACCAGGCGGTTTCCTGGTTAGCCTACGATGGCCGACTGCAGTCGCACCCGATAACCGAAAACAATCTGGTTCCGGGAGTCGAACCCGGAATCCACGTCCACCCACTGGATCACTCGGGCAACGGCACGCAGTCGCCCGAGGAGGTGAAATACGTCGCAGGACTCGTTCGGAGCCATCTGGGGCAGCTCGACCAATCCGAAATTCTTGTCATTTCGCCATACAACGCTCAGGTTGACGCCATCAGGCGAGCGCTCGACTCCGCCGACCTAACCGAGGTCAGGGTTGGCACTGTTGATAAGTTCCAGGGCCAGGAGGCTATGGTTGTGGTCTACTCGCTCGCGGCTTCCTCCGCCGATGACGCCCCGCGCGGCGTGGAGTTCATTCTCAATCGAAACCGCATGAACGTGGGAATAAGTCGAGCAAAGGCAGTGTGCCACTTCGTGTTTTCGAAGCATCTGCTACGAGCACAGTTTCGCAACCTCGAGGAACTAAAGGCGATGAGCCGGCTCATCGGGGTTTTGGAGTTTGCCAACTAGGGCAATCTGTAAATTGGGTGACTACCCGGTTAGGCTACAAAGTTTTCCAGGTCACGGTTTAGCTCCCTGAAGGCCGTGCGCCCAAGCATGAGCGGAACAATCGCAAAGGCTAAAACCGAGGCGAAGGCCACCACATCTGCGGCCAACGTGGCGAAGTCCTGCTGGTCCTTCGGCTGCTGCACACCAACACCAACGGCGGCGTTGACCAACACCCAGGAAACCCAGAACCAGGTGAGTTGCCGCTTACGCTCGGCGGCAGCCTCGCCTGAAGCCAACCCAGCCAACTCGCGCAGCCAGAGCGCCGGAAACACCAGGTTCATCAGCGGGACAAACCACGAGAGCACAAACTGCCACGGCCTGCCGCGCAGGGCAGCTCCGCGGTCGCGCAGGTACTGGGCCGCCCTGAGCCCAAACATGATCACAGAGAACATGTAAACAAGTAGCGAGATCGCACCCAGCAAAACCACAAGGTCAACCGCCAGCAGTAGCACCAGATCCAGGCTCGAGCCGTGGTTGGGGTTGGCGATGACCCTGGATGACCAGAAGAGTCCGAGCGCCCCAACCAGGTGGGTTACTGCACCAACGAGCCCGGTGACCCCGATCAGTTTTTCCCAGATTCCAAAGCTATTCCGGGCCGGTGGCACAGTGGCAGATACCTCTTGGCTAGACATGCTTCAATAATGCCAGTTTCGGGTTGCGGGTTTGCGAAAGAATCTGCTCCAGCGCCGCGGGGCTGGTGAGGTTCTCCCCCAGAGGGTTTGGCTTTCCGTGCCCGTGGTAGTCGCTGGAACCCGTTGTGAATAGCCCAAACTCGGCGGCAAGATCCTCCAACCAGTCTCGCGCGTGCTCCGGAACATCGCGGTGCCTGGTTTCAAAACCAGCCAGACCCGCCTCAATGAGGCCCACAAAGTGCTCGCGTGGCATGCGCTCCCCTGGCTTAGGGCCGTATCCCCTGGCCATCGGGTGAGCAATCACGGGAACGCCGCCGGCATCGCGGATGAGCCGGATCCCATCCCGGGTTGAGGGAATGGTGAGATTTGGCACGTAGTACTTGGTGCCCGGGCGCACCAGGTCGAAGAACGGGGTTCGGTCCGGGAAGATTCCCCTGGCAATCATTGCGTCCGCAACCGCGGGGCGTCCCGCCACCTTGCCATCAGAAAGAACCTCTAGCACGTGCTCCCAGGTGAGATCGAAGTCCTCAGAGAGCCTGTCAACGATGACCTTGAGTCGCTCTAGCCTGCCCTCGACGGACTCGCCCATGGCCAGTCTCAGCGGCTCATTCTCCGGGTTGGGAAGGTAGGCGAGCATGTGAACGGCGAAGCCGTGGCCGTCCCGCGAAACCGCCCGGGTGGTCAGCTCAATGCCCGGAATCAGCCCAAGACCCGCAGCCTCGGCGGCCTCGCGAGCCTCCTGCCAGCCGGCAACGGTGTCGTGATCCGTGAGCGCGATGTAGTCGAGACCCGCTTCCCTCGCCTTCCGCACAACCTCTGCCGGCTGATCCGTGCCATCGGAGCGCAGCGAATGCGTGTGCAGGTCGATGCGGGCGGATTGGGGGATGCTTGGCATACCCACAGAATAGCAAGAGGGCCCGGGATGAATCCCGAGCCCTCTCGTGGTTTAGCTTTGATGCTTAGCCGTTTGGATTACTCCTCGACTACAACGCCGCCACCGATGCCCTTGGCAATGATGACTGCGACTGCGGTGACAACGGTTCCAACCAGCAGAGCAACGATGTACATGACAGGGTTGCTAACCAGTGGGAATACGAAGATTCCACCGTGAGGAGCGCGGAGCTCGTTGCCCACTGCACCAACGATTGCACCGGTAACTGCAGAACCGAGCATGATCGAAGGGATCACGCGGATTGGGTCAGCAGCTGCGAATGGGATTGCACCCTCCGAGATGAAGGAGGCGCCGAGCAGCCATGCTGCCTTGCCGTTCTCGCGCTCCGACTCGGTGAAGAGCTTCTTGCGCAGAACGGTTGCCAGAGCCAGACCCAGTGGAGGGGTCATACCTGCGGCCATAACCATAGCCATGATGACGAAGTTGTTGCTGTGAACAGCGGTTCCAGCAGCGGTCAGGCCGGTAACTGCGAAGGTGTAAGCAACCTTGTTCACTGGGCCACCCATGTCGAATGCCATCATGAGACCGAGAACGATACCCAGAACAGCGAGCGAGGTGGTACCCATGCTTGCGAGGCCAGACTGCAGGCTGGTCATCAGAGCCGAGATTGGGCCCTGGAGAACAACAACCATAACGATGCCGGCTACGAGCGAAGCCAGCAGCGGGATGATTACAACAGGCATCAGTGGGCGAATCCAGCTAGGAACCGACCAGCGCGAGATCCAGAGTGCGAGACCACCGGCGAGGAAACCGCCGAGGATTGCACCGAGGAAGCCGGTGTGGGTTGCCAGTGGGTTGCCGTCCAGACCGGTTGCAAGTGCACCTGCAACCAGACCAGGAGCCAGACCTGGGCGGTCTGCGATTGCGTAGGCAATGTAACCAGCCATCACTGGAACGAAGAATGCGAATGCAGCCTTACCAATCCAGAAGATGATGAATGCCCAAGCGCCCAGCTGACCCAGCTGAAGGTCGCCGGTAGGTGCGCCGTTTGCGTCACAGGCGTAGGCGTGGCTCAGACATGCGTCGTAGACACGGATACCACCGGTGGTGGCGTCGTTGCCCATTGCGAGGCTACCGAAGAGGAAGCCGAGGGCGATGAGGATACCACCGGCTGCAACCAGTGGAATCATGTGGGATACACCGGTCATCAGCCACTGGCGGATGCGGGTTCCAACGCTTGCGTTAGACACTTTGTCTCCTTTTGTTTTGCCAATCATCACTGATCGGCGAGGGGGTTATTGGGGTGGGACGATACTGCTGTTGTTACTTCTTGCCGAAGAGACCGCCGAAGAGGCCTCCCGACTTCTTTTCCTTTGGTGCCTTTGCCTCGGCGGCAGGTGCAGCCGACTTAGCCGGCTCTCCCTGTCCAACGAGGGCAGCGGTACCATTGGCGGCAGCCTCAAGCACCGTGTTGATAAGGCCCGCCGAACCGTTGATGGCCTTTGCCACACCCACCTGGATGTAAGGCTTGCCATTGAAACGGTCGCGACCCTTTACCTCTAGATCGACAGCGAAGATTACGGCGTCTGCCGAGTCGATGACGTCCTGCTTCAGCGGGTTGCTACCCGCCGAACCCTGAGTCTCGACGATTACTTCGTGTCCAAGCTTCTTGCCGGCGCGCTCCAGCGCCTCGGCTGCCATATAAGTGTGTGCGATTCCAGTGATGCAACTGGTGACGGCAACAATCTTCATTAGTTCTGTACCTCCCGGGTAACAATTTCCGCGATGGCGGAGGCTTCTGTCTGCGCGAGTAGTTCCTCGCGGAATTCATCCTGCATGACCTTGCGTGCCAGGGAACCGAGAATCTCGAGGTGAGTTCCCTCGCCGCTGGCGGGCGCTGCGATCAGGAAGATTAGGTGGGCTGGGCCATCGTCGGCGCCAAAGTCAATGCCTGCCTTGCTGGTGGCTACGCAGACAGACGGGGTGAGAACGTAGTCGCTCTGAGCGTGCGGGATGGCGATTCCACCCTCGATTCCGGTTGGGAAGTGCTCCTCGCGAGCGGCAACTGCCTTCAGGTACTTGCGAACGTTCTTTAGACGGCCGGCCTTTTCAAGCTTCTCGGCCAATTCCTTGGTGACCTTCTCCTTGGTGGTGGACTTGGTGTCCACTACCACGATCTCTGGAATGGTGATTGGTGCAGTCAAGGTTTTCTTTCTACTACTTGGCAAAACTATGCCCAAGCGCAATGGTCGATTGCGCTTTGGAAGCGCAACCGCTTTCAGTTTGTGTCCGCATTTCTGCCAGTCACTCCCCTTCCACAGCATCCATTGCTCTTTGGGCTAGTCCTAAAATACACAGACTTTGTTGTTTCAGGGACAAAAAAGGGGCATTTATGCCAAATCCTGACCAAATCGTAATTATTCGGATTTGTTGTTTCGGTAACCTTATTCGGAGACCTTCCCTGAATGCGCTTGCAAAATCTAGGCTTTCATGGGGCTAAACCAAGCGCGAAAAGCGCGTCATCGAAAGGGCCGCACATGGCTATCTTTACCGCTGAAGTAGAAGTTCTGGACCCAATCGGCATGCACGCACGCCCTGCAGGCCAGATTGTAAAGCTGGTTAAGGAGTCCGGCCTCGACGTCACCTTCGTCATTGGTGATGACCAGGTGAAGGCAAACTCGGCGCTGCGTCTCATGGCCGCAAAGGTAAAGACCGGTGAGAAGTTCACCGTCACCGTCGATGGCGCGGCAGACGACGCGGCCGCAGCAGCAATCGTTGCCCAGATCCAGGACTTCCTGAAGGGCTAGCAGGCGCAATGTCTTCAGAGCTCAAGGGGCTCGGCGTTGGCCTGACCGCAGCCGAGGGAACCGTATACGTAGTAAAGCCAGCACAGCCGCTTCCGGCCTGGGGCAAGTCGAGCATCGGAGCAGACGCCGAGATGGCTCGCCTCAAGGAGGCCATCAATACGGTTTCCAATACCCTCGATGAGCTCGGGGCGCGCTCGGATGAGACCACAGCCGAAATCTTTGAAGCCATGAAGATGTGGCTTGACGACGATGGCCTGATGGAGATCGCAGAAGAGCACCTCCAGGCGGGGTCCGACGCCGCCGGCGCCGTGGGCGAGGCATTCAACGCCTTCGCCGCGATGTTCGAGGGCGACGCTGCATTCGAGGAGCGCATAGCCGACCTGCAGGATCTGAGCCGCAGGGTTCAGGCCGCACTCGCCGGAATATCTCTCGGGCTCGAGTTGCCGCAAACCGGTCAGCTGATCCTGGTTGGCGAAGACTTCTCGCCAGCAGACACCGCTCAGTTCACACCCGCCGTGGTCGGTGTCGTTACTCGAGCCGGTGGCCCAACCAGCCACACCGCAATCATCTGTCGCGCCCGAAGCATCGCAGCCGTGGTTTCTGTGGCGGATGCCTTCACCCTCACAGACGGAACCACCGTTCTCGTTGACCCGGTGGGCGACCGGGTTGTGGTTGGCGGATCCATCGCGGACGCGACCAAGCCGCTTGAGTTTGCCGAGACCGACGCCGAGCCACTCATTCCGGTGCGCTCCAACATTGGAACCACCGCCGATGCCAAGACTGCGGCTGCCACCAAGGCCAACGGAATCGGCCTCTTCCGCACCGAACTTCTCTACCTGAGCGCCACCAGCCAGCCGAGCGTGGATCAGCAGGCGGCCAGCTACGCCGAGGTTCTCGCGGCGGCACCAGCCGGCCCCATCGTGGTTCGCACCATCGATGCGGGTAGCGACAAGCCGGTTCCATTCCTGAACATGCCGCACGAGGAAAACCCATCGCTGGGTGTACGCGGTTTCCGCCTCATTGTTGAGCACCGCCAGTTCATCGTTGACCAGTTGGTTTCGCTCGAGGCCGCGCGCCAGCAGACCGGCCGCGAGGTCTGGGTCATGGCCCCGATGATTGCCACCGTTGCTGAGGCGGCGGAATTCGCGGAGCTCGCGCGCTCGATCGGCCAGTTCAAGGTTGGCATCATGATTGAGACCCCTGCGATCTCGATGCAGGTTGACCGCCTGTCGGGAGTGGTGGACTTCGTTTCCATCGGCACCAACGACCTCTCTCAGTACCTGTTCGCTGCCGAGCGCAGGGTTCATGCGGTCG
>JBJTNC010000198.1:0-8469 GCA_046073865.1 Micrococcales bacterium
GCGGTCTTTGACCACGGCTACCACGGCCGCACCAACCTCACCATGGCCATGAACTTCAAGGCCGCGCCATACGCAAACGGCTTCGGCCCACTTGCCGGCAGCATCTACCACGTTCCAATGTCGTACCCGTTCCGTGACCCAGATGGAATGACCGGCGCCGAGGCCGCAGAGCGCGCAATCACCTACATGGAGAAGCACATTGGCGCCGAGGACCTGGCCGCCATCGTGATCGAGCCAATCCAGGGCGAGGGTGGATTCATCACCCCGGCTCCTGGCTTCCTTGCAGCCGTGAGCTCCTGGGCCAAGGCCAACGGCGTGCTGGTTGTTGCAGACGAGGTTCAGGCCGGAATCGCCCGCACCGGCGCCTGGTTTGCCTCCTGCCACGAGGAAGGCTTCGAGCCTGACATGTTCACCATTGCCAAGGGAATTGGTGGCGGTATGGTCATCTCGGCAGTAACCGGCCGTGCAGACGTAATGGACGCAGCCCACCCGGGCGGAATCGGCGGCACCTTTGGTGGTAACCCTGTCTCGGCAGCGGCAGCCATTTCGGTTCTCAAGGAGATTGAGGCCGGCGGCGTGATTGAGAACGCTCAGCGCATTGAGAAGACCCTCATGCCACGCCTGCTGGAGCTGAAGGCAAAGTATCCGGTGATTGGTGACGTTCGCGGACGCGGCGCCATGATTGCCGTGGAGTTTGTTGAGCCAGGAAGCAAGAAGCCAAACAAGGCCATCACCGACAAGGTGATTGCACACTGCCACCAGAACGGTGTGCTGGTTCTAAACGCGGGAATCTACTACAACACCCTGCGCTTCCTGCCACCGCTGGTAATCACCGATGAGCTGCTCAACGACGCCATCAACGTGCTTGAGGAAGCCATCAAGGCCAACAGCTAAGCCAAGTTCAACGCGAAACCCCCCGAGGATTTGATCCTCGGGGGGGGTTTTGTTTGAGGGGCTACTTGACCTGCATCAACCGCTTCTGACGGATGTTGCTGACCACCTGGGTTCCAACCACAATCACAATCGCCAGCATAAACACCATCGAGGCGATCACATTCACCTCAGCCGGCACACCCTTCGAGGCGGCAACGTAGATGAACATCGGGAACGTGGTTAGCGCGCCGCCGGAGTTGAAGTAGGTGATGATGAAGTCATCGAAGGAAAGCACAAAGCTGAGCAGCGCGCCGGCCACAATGCCCGGTAGCAGCAGTGGGAACGTGATGCGCCAGAACACCTGCGATGGGTTGGCGTATAGGTCTCGTCCAGCCTCTTCAAGCACCGGGTCGAGGGTCTGAACGCGGGCCTTCACGGTAACAACCACAAACGAGAGGCAGAACATGATGTGCGCCAGAATCACCGTGGTGTAGCCCTGGGTGAAGTTGAGGTTGTAGAACAGCGCGGCCAGGCCTGCACCCATGACAACCTCTGGGGTTGCCATCGGCAGGAACAGGCTTAGCGATACCAGACTGCGACCCTTGAACGAGTAGCGAACCAGAGCGATGGCAATCGCGGTTCCCAGAATTGTGGCAACCAGGGTGCTCACAGCGCTGATGCCCAGCGAGGTGACCACCGAATCACAGACATCCTGGCGAGCGCAGACGTCTGCCCACTTGCTGAATGTGAAGCCCTGCCAAATGGTGTTGGTGCGGCCGGTGGAGTTATTGAACGAGAACGCGACGGTGTAGAAAATGGGGATCAGCAGGTACACCAGCGCAAGCACCGAATAGAGCGGAAGGACCAGACGGCCCAGTCTGAGCGACTTCACAGGAGGTCCTCCGTTCCAGCGCGCTTCACGTAGATGGTCACAATCACCAGGATGATGGCCATGAGCACCGCGGAAAGCGCGGATGCCGACGGGTAGTCCTGGTTCTGCAGGTAGTCGGCCTGAACCATGTTTCCAATCATCGATGTAGAAGGCGAACCGAGGAAGTCACGGCTGGCGTTCACGTAGTCACCGGTGATGGGAATGAAGGTGAGCAGGGTTCCCGAGATAACACCGGGCATGGTCAGCGGCAGGGTGACCCTGCGGAACACCGCTGCCGGTGTTGCGTAGAGGTCGCCGGCGGCCTCCAGCAGGCGCAGGTCTAGGCGCTCCAGCGACGTGTAGAGCGGCAGCGTCATGAACGGAATGAAGTTGTACACCAGACCCCAAACCACAGCCCCGGGGGTTCCCAAGAAGTGGAAGGTGGCGTCGAGGTGCAGCGCGCCACGCACGAAGGTCATGGCGGGGGCGTCATCGGCGAAGATCTGCTTCCAGGCAATGGTGCGAAGCAGGAACGAGATGAAGAACGGCGCAATCACCAGGGTGAGCGTGAGCTTTTGAATCAGCGGGCGGGTGCGCAGGCGAATGCCAACAAAGTAGGCCAGCGGGTAGCTGATGAACAACGCCACGATGGTTGCAACCAGCGCGTACCCAAACGAGCGCAAGATCTGTGGCAGGTAGTCCACGGTAACGTGCGCGTAGGCCTGGGTGTCGAAACCGTAGTTGAATACACCTATGGCCCCGGTTGGGTCCGGAGCCATCACCGAGGTGACGAGGAGCGAAACCAGAGGAACCATGAAGAACATGGTGAGGTAGAGCAAACCGGGGAGCAGCAGCACCCACGCCATAACGCCAGCGCGCTTGGCAGCGGAACCGCTGGTCTTAGCCGGCTGCGATGAGCCGAAAGCCGCGATTGCCATTGTTATTCCTCGTCGCCCACTGGGAGGTCTACCAGACCAAAGGCGTGCTCAACGTTGAACGAAACCCACACCTGCTCGCCGAGTTCGATAACCGGGCTGATGCCAACGTTCTGGGCAAACACGGTGATGTCGCCAACGTTTGGAATCTCGATGAGGTACTGGTTGGAAACTCCCGTGAAGCGGATGTCCTTAATCTGGCCTGGGCCCAGGATGTTCACCGAGCTGGACTCGGCCGGCTTGGAGCGGTGGAACATGGTCTTCTCCGGGCGCACACCGATGGCAATCTTGCCCTGCTGCTTTTCTGCGCGCTCCTTTGGAACGGTGATCTTGCTGCCGGCAACGTTGATGCTCAGGCTGTTGGCGCTGGTCTCTGCAACCTCGCCAACGAACAGGTTGGACTGGCCCAGGAACTTGGAGACGAACGCGGTCTTCGGACGCTCGTAGAGCACTTCCGGGGCGCCCATCTGCTCGATTCGTCCGTGGTTCATAACGGCAACGGTGTCGGCCATGTCCATGGCCTCCTCCTGGTCGTGGGTAACGTGCAGGAAGGTGAGGCCTACCTCCATCTGGATGGCCTTCAGCTCAATCTGCATCTGGCGGCGCAGCTTGAGGTCTAGCGCACCGAGTGGCTCGTCTAGCAGTAGCAGCGATGGGCGGTTGACCAGAGCGCGAGCCAGCGCAACGCGCTGCTGCTGACCACCGGAAAGCTGCTGCGGGCGGCGCTGTGCAACGTGGCCAAGCTCAACCAGGTTGAGGGCATCGGTGGCCTTGGCCAGCGGGTCGTCAATCTTGCGGCGGCGCAGGCCGAATGCCACGGTCTCGAGGATAGTCATGTGCGGGAACAGCGCGTACGACTGGAAGACGGTGTTTACCTGGCGCTCGTGCGGCTTGGAGAACGTCACGTCCTGCCCGCCGATGAGCACCTGGCCCGAGGTTGGTTCATCCAGGCCCGCGATGATGCGCAGGGTTGTGGTCTTGCCACAGCCGGATGGTCCTAGCAGTGCGAAAAATTCGCCAGCTGGAATGTGCAGATCGAGGTCTTCGATCGCGGTGAAACCTGGAAATTCCTTACGGATGTTTTTTAGTTCGAGGTCCGCTCCCGCGGGTACGAATTCCTTCAATTACACAACTCCATTCGAGGCGTCGGACCAAGCCTTGGAGAACTGGTTGTCTTCCTTTGGCGTGAGTGGGCGGAACTGGTGCAGCTTGCTCCAGTCGGTTGGGAAGATCAGCTCGTTGGCTGCGATGGCAGGGTTCTTGGCAGCCACCAGCTCCTTGGCACCCTTCACAGGTGGAACGTAAACCACGCCACCGAGAGCCAGCTCGGCTGCAACCTCAGGGGTGTAGTAGTAGTTGATGAGGGCCTCGGCGTTTGCAGCGTGCTGCGAACCCATTGGAATGAGGTAGTTGTCGCAGGCGAAGGTTCCGCCGGTGGCCGGAATCACGGCACCGAGGACATCCTTGCCCAGCTCGTTGTTGGTGGAGACGATGTCGCCGGCCCAAACAATACCAACCACGGCGTCGCCGTTCTTCAGGTCATCGATGTAGCTGTTGCCCTTGATGCCGCGAACCTGACCCGACTTCACGTTGCTGGTGAAGGTGTCAAGTGCCTTGTTGAACTCGTCGGCGGTGAACTTGGTGATGTCAACGTTGTCGCCAAGCATGATCATGCCCAGGGTGTCGCGCATCTCCGAGAGAACAACAACCTTGCCCTTAACCTCTGGAGCCCAGAGGTCTGCGATGCTGGTTGGGGCGTCCTTGCCGGTGAGCTTCTTGTAGTTCTCCTTGTGGTAGCCAATGCCCGCGATGATGCCCTTCCAGGGCAGCGAATAAGTGCGGTCGGAGTCGTACGACCAGTTAGAACCCTTGAAGAATGGGTCCAGGTTGGCGGTTACGTTCTTGAGCAGCTTGTAGTTGAGTGGCTGCACCAGTCCGCTGTTGATGAGGCGGGCAGCCATCCAGTCGGTGAGGCAGAATACGTCTGCGCCGGTGTCCTTACCCGCGGCCAGCTGGTTCTTGATGCGGGCGTAGTAGGTGTTGTTGTCGTCAACGTTGGTGCGGTAGGTCACCTGAATGTTGGTCTGCTTCTCAAAGCCCTGGATGGTTGGCGACTGTGGGTTGTCGTTGTCGTCCATGTAGTAGGGCCAGTTGTCCCAGGTGACAACGTGCTGCGAGGCAGAGAGGTCCTTGGCTGGGGTGAGGTGCTTGGCGCCACCGGGTGCACAGGCGGCCAGCGCCATCGATGCGGCTCCGAGGCCGGCTCCCGCGAGTACGGTGCGGCGAGTCATTGGATTAGTTGCTGCGCCCAGCAGGGTTTGAAGCGGCGTGGTTTGAGGGTTGGACATAATGCCTAACTCCTTCGTAGCTCAAGGATCTTCTATGACCCTTACCAACACAGAGATGACCGCCTAAGCGCCCAAGACAAAATACTGCCACATTTTGTAAGCCCAGCAGGCGGTTTCAGGGCTAAACAAGGTGATTTTCAGAAACCGAAATTGATTAGGGTTTCCTTAGCTTCCAGCGCGCGTGCGGGATGCACCGCTCCCCCACTTGGAAAGCCAAACCTCAGCTGCCTCTCCGGGGTAATAAGTACGGCCTGACCCCAGGCAATTTCCGCGGCCGAATTGACTTTTGCCTCGGTGTTCGGGAGCGAGCCCGACGGGGTTGCGCCTGCTTTGGTTGCACCAGGTGCTGAGACCCCTCCCGCCTCCGCCCCGCCCAGTGCCGCCGGCGGCCGGCTGTACCCAAGCTGTGCCAGGTCAACCGAGTCCGACCTACCCACGGCAATGCGAACCCCCAGGTTTGCCAGCAGACCGCGCGGAATGCCAATGAGCGACTGCGCGGTAACGAGGAGGTGCACCCCGAGCGAGCGTCCCCTAGCCGCGATTGCCTCCAGAGCCGGTTGGGTCGCCGGGTTCTCCGTGAGCAGCGCCTGAAGCTCATCGATCACCACCAGAACCGTAGGTGGCCGCTTTGACGCGGGTAGCAGGGCAAGCTCTGCCACGGCCGATTCGGCGAGCGCCTGCTCGCGCTCGGTTAGCAGAGCCTGAAGCTGGCCGAGGACCTGGTGGATGGGCTCTCCCAGATCGGTGTGGAGAGACTGCGTCTGCGGGGTCTTCGCGAATGGCGCCAGGGTGGCCCCGCCCTTGAAGTCAATCAACACCAGCCTGAGCCGGCCGGCGTCTAGCCCCTGGCACAGGCTCACCAGCCACAGGGTTAGGAGTTGGCTCTTGCCCGCCCCCGTTGCGCCAACCACAATGCCGTGCCCGCCCTCGCACGCCAGATTCAGCTCTATTTGGCTGGTGCCCGCAAATCCCAGCCAGGCCGGCAGGCCGGCGGGTGCCTGCAGCTGCTCCTCGCTGGCACTCAACCTGCCGCGCAGCCGCGCCGAAACTGCCAGCCGCCCCGCCAACTGGGCGTTGGACTCCTCCAGCTGCGAGTAGACCCGCTCAACCCAGGGGGCCTGCCAGCGCCACTGCCACTTGGGTAGGACCCTGTTGCCTATTGCCACCCTGCCCGCGCCGAATCGCACCTGGCCGCTTGGGTCAACGGGCTGCTGCCTGCGCTGGAGCAGCGACCCCGCCAGCATGGCTGCCAGGCTGAGCGCGCCGAAGACCAGCCCGTAAACCTGCCCGGTTGCCACGAACGTATAGACGCCGTACCCCAGCGACGGCAAAATCCAGAGCCACTGCATTGCTTCAGAGAAGCAGAAATGGCCGCCGGCAAATCGCCAACGACCAAATCTGTGGAGAACTTGGTTCTAAACCCTTACTCGCCGATGTAGCTCATCACGTGCTTGATGCGGGTGTAATCCTCGAAGCCGTACATGCTGAGGTCCTTGCCGTAGCCGGAGTGGCGGAAGCCACCGTGAGGCATCTCTGCAACCAGCGGAATGTGGGTGTTGATCCACACGCAGCCAAAGTTAAGACCCTTGGAGAAGCGCATTGCGCGGCCGTGGTCGCGGGTCCAGACAGAGGAGGCCAGACCGTACTTCACGTCGTTTGCCCAGCGCATTGCCTCGGCGTCATCCTTGAAGGTCTGCACGGTGACAACCGGGCCGAAGATCTCGCTCTGGATTACCTCGTCCTGCTGCTTCAGACCGGTGACGATGGTGGCCTCGTGGAAGTAGCCCGGAGTCTCCAGGCTGTGGCCACCCAGGGCAACCTCGGCGTGGTCTGGCAGGCGCTCGATGAAGCCCTGCACGCGCTCCAGCTGGTTCACGTTGTTGACCGGGCCAAAGAGAATGTCATCGCGGTCTGGGGTTCCGGTCTTGGCGTTCTCGCGAACCTCGGCCGATAGCAGGGCCACGAAGTCCTTGGCAACCGACTCGTGCACCAGAATTCGGGTGGCTGCGGTGCAGTCCTGACCGGCGTTGAAGAAACCTGCGATGGCAATCTGCGCGGCGGCCTTGGCTAGGTCGGCATCGGCGAACACGATAACCGGGGCCTTGCCACCCAGCTCAAGGTGGACTCGCTTCACATCAAGGGCTGCGGTCTTGGCAACCTCCATACCGGCGCGAACAGAACCGGTGATGGATACCATCTGCGGGGTCTCGTGCTCAATCATGGCGCGGCCGGTGTCGCGGTTACCGGTCACCACGTTCAGCACACCGACTGGCAGGAACTCGGCGGCCACCTCTGCCAGCAGCAGGGTAGAAGCCGGAGTGGTGTCGGAAGGCTTCAGCACCACGGTGTTACCTGCAGCGATGGCCGGAGCAAACTTCCAGGTTGCCATGTTCAGCGGGTAGTTCCACGGGGTTACCTGACCAATAACACCGATTGGCTCGCGGCGGATAGAAGATGTGTGGTCGCGCGCGTACTCTGCGGTGGCGCGACCCTCGAGGTTGCGGGCGGCTCCGGCAAAGAAGCGAATCTGGTCAACAGATGGCATGATCTCGTATTCAACGAGGGTGCCGCGAGGCTTACCGGTGTTCTCGCTCTCGCGGTCGGCAAACTCCTCGGCGCGCGCCTCCATGGCGTCGGCAATGCGGAACAGTGCCAGCTGGCGCTCCGATGGGGTGGAGTTACCCCAGTCTTCGAATGCCTTGGCGGCCGCCTTGTAGGCGGCGTCCACATCCTGCTGGTTGGAAACGGCTGCGGTTGCGTAAACCTGGCCGGTTGATGGGTTGATTACATCGCTGGTTTCGCCCGAGTGGGACTGGACAAACTCACCATTGATGAAGTTGGTTAGTTGGCGAACGGCCACTTCAACTCTCCTTCGAGTTGGGTAAAAGGGAACTCTCCCTAATCATAACCATCTGATAACGACCCATTTCGTAATCCGTAGCAGATTGGGCTTTTGAGGGAACAAAAGGTCACTCAAAGCGGCGTTTTGCTACTGATTCTTTTGCGAAATGGCATTTTCACTGGCAGAATCGAAATATGTCCAGAGTTACGCGCACCAAGGTGAGCCAGCTGGATGACGTTTCAAAGGCGATCATCGAGCAGCTTCAGCACGACGGTCGCAAGTCCTATGCCGAGGTTGGCAAGGCCGTTGGCCTATCGGAGGCCGCCGTTCGGCAGCGCGTGCAAAAGCTCACCGAGTCTGGCGTGATGCAGGTTGTTGCCGTAACAGACCCTATGCAACTCGGTTTCTATCGCCAGGCCATGATTGGCATCCGCTGCGGCGGAGACACCCGAGCAATCGCCGAGGAGTTGGCATCGCTGCCATCGGTGGATTACGTGGTTTTGACCGCGGGAAGTTTTGACATTTTGGTTGAGGTGGTTTGTGAGAACGATGACGATCTCATCAACCTTCTCAATGCAAAGATCCGGACGCTGCCCGGAG
>JBJTNC010000199.1:0-2409 GCA_046073865.1 Micrococcales bacterium
CCGGTTCCGGCGTTGTTCCAAGGGTTGGAGCTCTCGAGCGCAACGTCATCGAGACGCTCAAATACCTGGATGGAAATCTCTGGGTGCAGGGTCTTTAGGAAGGTTCCAAGGGTGGCACTCATGATGCCGCCACCGATGAGAACCACGTCAAACTTCTGCGTATTCACCGTTCAAGTCTAGTCAAAGACGGCGAATCGTTTTAGACCGAATGACCCACTAGCAGACCGATTGCGTAGGTGATGCCCATCGTTGCCGCGCTGATCAAAACGTTGCGCATGATGGGTTTGAAGGCCTTGGCTCCGCCGATGCGCGAGCCAACGTATCCGGTGATAACTAGGCTCACCAAAACTGCGACGATGGTCATAGGAATGCGCAGCGATACCCAAGGTCCGGTGACTGCTACCAGCGGCAATATGCCGCCAGCTGCGAAGGCCACGAAAGAGGAGAGCGCGGCAGCCATCGGCGAAGAGTGCGAGCCGAGCTCAATGCCCAGTTCGGCCTCCGCGTGAGCCTTGAGCGCGTCTTTCTCGGTTAGCTGAAGCGCAACCTTGTGCGCCAGTTCGTAATCCAGACCCTTTTGCTCGTAAAACCAAGTGAGCTCGCGCAGTTCGAGTTCGGGCTGCTCAGCCAACTCGCGCTTCTCAAGCTCGAGCGATGCGAGTTCCGAGTCCTTCTGGGCGGACACCGAGGTGTACTCGCCGCCGGCCATCGAGATTGAGCCAGCAACCACAGCGGCCACTCCCGTGAAGAGAATGGTCTGGGCATCGGTTGTAGCACCGGCAACGCCCATCAGCAGACCAGAGGTGGACATAATGCCATCGTTGGCACCGAGAATGCCGGCCCGAAGCCAGTTCAACTTGGAGGCCATCGCGGCCTTCTGGAATTCGGTGCTTGCGATCAACTGCTCGTCGAGCTCAACTGAGGCGGGTTTGGTCATGCATACAGATTTACCCGCGCATCCCGGCGCTGTCTAGCAAGGCGGGCCTAAGTTTCCAAGTCGTTACTTTCCAGGAACCGCAAATTCAGGGCTCGAGCAATGCCTCAGCCTGCCCGCACGATACGCCTGAGGCGGATAGGATTTAGGTATTCATCCCACCAACAACGGAGTCTGTTTTGTCCGCTGAACTTCTGAACATCACGCTTGATGGCGCAACCGTGCAGGTTGATGCCGGAACCGATGGCTTCAAGCTGTTCACCGACCGAACTATCGTTGCCATTAGGGTCAACGGTGCGCTCCGAGACCTTGCCCACAGGCTGTCAGACGGCGACATCGTCGAGGGTGTGGCCATTGGAAGTCCCGACGGCCTGAACATTCTTCGTCACTCCACGGCTCACGTGCTGGCGCAGGCCGTGCAGAACATCAACCCTGAGGCAAAGCTGGGAATCGGCCCTCCCATCACGGACGGCTTCTACTACGACTTCGATGTTGAAAATCCGTTCACTCCCGAGGACCTGAAGGCCCTGGAGAAGGAAATGAACCGGATTGTCCAGGCCGGTCAGCGCTTTATGCGTCGCGTAACCACCGATGAGGCAGCCCGTGCAGAACTCTCAGATGAGCCTTATAAGCTGGAGCTGATTGGTCTCAAGGGTTCGGACCTGGGGGAGGGTTCGGCCGAGGTTGGCGGCGCAGAGCTAACCATCTACGACAACGTTGACCCAAAGAGTGGTGAGACCGTCTGGTTTGACCTCTGCCGCGGCCCGCACCTGCCAAACACCCGCATGATTGGCCAGGGCTACGCCCTTACCCGCGTTGCCTCCGCCTATTGGCGCGGTAACGAGGCCAACAAGCAGCTACAGCGCGTTTACGGCACCGCGTGGCCTTCCAAGGACGAGCTCCGAGCTCACCAGGAACGCTTGGAGGAGGCCGCCAAGCGCGACCACCGACGTCTGGGCCAGGAGCTGGACCTGTTCTCGTTCCCAGAAGAGATCGGTTCCGGCCTCGCAGTTTTCCACCCAAAGGGTGGCGTAATCCGCAAGGCGATGGAAGACTACAGTCGCCAGCGCCACGAGGAATCCGGCTACGAGTTTGTCTACAGCCCGCACATCACCAAGGGCAACCTCTTCGAGGTCTCCGGGCACCTGCAGTGGTACGCCGACGGCATGTTCCCACCAATCCGCATGGATGAGGAGCTCGACGAGCACGGAAACGTGAAGAAGCAGGGCCAGGACTACTACCTGAAGCCCATGAACTGCCCGTTCCACAACCTGATCTTCAAGTCTGAGGCGCGCAGCTACCGTGACCTACCGCTTCGCCTGTTTGAGTTTGGCACCGTTTACCGCTACGAGAAAAGCGGTGTTCTGCACGGCCTTACCCGAGCACGCGGCTTCACTCAGGACGACGCCCACCTCTACGTGACCACCGAGCAGATGGAGCAGGAGCTCACCGATGTCCTGGACTTCATCCTCGGC
>JBJTNC010000200.1:0-2650 GCA_046073865.1 Micrococcales bacterium
GCGCAGCGGCTTTGGGGTTACCAGAAGGTCACCCGTCGGCCCCTGCTCAATAACGGTCCCGAGCGAGCGCAGCGCGTCAATCATCAGCGCGCTATCACGCGAGTGCAGCGGCGCGAGCAGCAGGGTTGGCTCCGATGCCAGCGCCGAAAGCACCAACTCTCGGTTGGTGAGCGACTTGGAACCGGGCAGCGCAACCGTTGCGCTCAGTGGCTTGGCGGCCACTGGTGCGGGCCAAAGCGGCGCGTTGGGGGAAGAAATTTGCTGCGACATTGGTTTCAAAATTAGCACGGGCGGGTTGAAACCCAGATTTTGCAGGAGGTTGATGTGGCACAGGCGTACGCTCCTAGACTCATCAGTCGCGGCACAGCGATAAAATCGCAAGCGATGCCTTCAAAAAATGAGCCTGACGACCAAAAGATTCGCGAGTTCGAAGAACAAGCGATGCCGCTCATGCCACTGCTGCTTGCCATGGCCAGGCGGTCAACCAAAACCGAGGAAGACGCTCAGGATTTGGTCCAAGAGACCTACATGAAGGCCTTCAAGAGCTGGCAGCAGTTTGAGCAGGGAACCAACCTAAAAGCCTGGATGGTTCGCATCATGCACAACACCAACATGAACATTGTTGAGAAGGCAAAGAAAGACAAGTCAAGCGGGTCCATCGATGCGCTTGAAGACTGGCAGGTGGGCGCTGCCGAGTCGCTAACAAGTCGTGCAAGCCGATCGGCCGAGGCCGAGGCGCTCGACAACATGCCCACGGAGACCATTTTGAAGGCTCTCGACAGCCTGCCGGCAGACTTCCGCGAGGTTCTGCTGCAGGCGGTAGTTGTTGGGCTCTCATACAAGGAAATTGCTGCCAACATGGGTGATAACCCAATCACTGTTGGCACCAGGCTTACCCGAGCCAAGAAGGCGTTGCGCGTGGCGCTCGCCGACTACGCGCGCGAAGAGGGTTACCTGGTAAAGGAAGACGAAAACTAGCAGGTGACCCAATGACCGAATTCGATTGCCAAGAGACTAAACGTCACGTGCAGGACTACCTGCAGGCCGAGCTGTCCGAGCAGGAGATGGACGAGATTACCGCCCATCTGGCAAACTGCGACAGCTGTGAGAGCGACTACGACCTGGAGCAGGTTCTCAACAAGGTGATTCAGCGCTCCTGCACAGAGGCAACCCCGGAGGAGCTGGGTGACCGCATCCTCGCCAAGATTCGCGGCAAGCTCGCCGGCCTTGAAGCGGGCGAAGACTGGCACTAGGCCTCAGGCGCCTCTAGCTCAAGCCACTGGTACCAGCCGCGGTTTAGCACCAGCCAGGCGATCAACCCGTAGCCAACCTGTCCGGGCATGTTATTCGCAGACTCATCAATCTCACGATTCCAGCCATCGTGGTCCACCAGCGGCCTGAAGCAATCCACAAAAGTTATTCCGCGGCGCGCAGCCACGTCCTCGAAGCCGCTTGCAAGGTGCTCAATCTCGCGGTTCAGTTCGGGGTTGTGGCTTGGCAACGGACCAACCACGAATGTTCCAATCCCCGCACGCTTGCACTCGTCCAGGATTGTCGCAACGTTCAGGCGGCTTCTGCTGATGGAAATTCCACTTGCCGGGTCGAGGTTGTTGAGTGCCAGCACGAGCCGGTTGTCGGTGTCGGGGGAGAAGCGGCGAGCCACCTCGTCCTTCCAGCGCTCCGCGAGTTTTCCGGTGGTCTCGGCTGGAACCGGCAGCGAGTAGATCTCAACCAGCGGGCTGTTCGCTGGAGTTTTGGCTGTGACACGCCCAACCAAACCCATGCCGCGTGGGTCTCCGGCCGCAGTGATGGTCGAGTCGCCGAGGATGACGATTCGAATATCTTTGCGGGACACCGGTTACCTCTCGTGTGCTTTCAGTGGTTGGTTAAACAAAACGGGGACCGGACCAGAGGTCCAGCCCCCATTTTAGTTGGGCTCTTAGGCGAATGCTCGGGCGATTAGATCGGCCTGCTCCGCCGCGTGGGTCTTGGCGCTACCCGCTGCAGGCGATGCCGAGGCCGGACGCGAAACCAGCTTGGCAACCTGACCGTTCATGTACTTAGGCAAGAACAAGCCGATGTAAGTCCAAGGACCCTGGTTGGCTGGCTCGTCTTGTGCCCAAACCAGTTCTGCATTCGGGTACTGCGCGTAAACCGCCTTGATCTCGTCGACCGGGGTTGGGTACAGCTGTTCAACACGCACGATCGCGGTGTCGCGGGTGCCGCGCTTTTCACTTTCGGCCAACAGATCCCAGTAAATCTTGCCCGAGCAGAAGATGACGCGCTTTACAGCGTTCTTGTCAAGGCCTTGTTGGTCGTCGATGACTGGCATAAAGGTTCCGGTGGTGAAATCTTCTACCGAAGATGAAGCCGCTTTTAGACGAAGCATCGACTTTGGCGAGAAAACCACGAGCGGGCGACGCGGCGTTGTGTATGCCTGGCGTCGAAGAAGGTGGAAGTGCGATGCCGGAGTCGATGGCTGAGCAACAGTCATGTTGTTTTCAGCGCAAAGCTGCAGGTAGAGCTCGATTCGTGCAGACGAGTGGTCTGGCCCCTGGCCTTCGTAGCCGTGAGGTAGCAGCAAGACCACACCCGAGTGTTGACCCCACTTCTGCTCTGCAGAAGAGATGAACTCATCGATGATCGTCTG
>JBJTNC010000201.1:0-5300 GCA_046073865.1 Micrococcales bacterium
CCAAAGTTTGTGCCAACCATTTTTTCCGGAACCTTTACCGCCGGTGCCAACTACGTTGACATGGCCATGAGCCTGAGCGAGGCACACGAAACCGATCCATTCCACAAGACCGGAATCAAGCTCGGCGATGCCCAGTTTGCCGTGAACGAGCAGTGGGAGCGGGCGGGCCGGCTGGCCCTGGTTGGCGCCGGCGTTGAGCCTGGGCTCTCAAATATTTTCGCGCGATACGCCGCGCAAAACCAGTTCTCGGAGATTACCGAGGTAGCGGTGCGAGACGGTGCAAACCTCGTGGTGCGTGACGAGGCCGGCAACGAAATCTTCGCCCCATCGTTCTCCATCTGGACCACCATCGAGGAGTGTCTCAACCCGCCCGTCATCTTTGAGGAGGGTAAGGGCTGGTTCACCACGGCTCCATTCAGCGAGCCCGAGATCTTCGAATTCCCCGAGGGAATCGGTCCGGTTGAATGCGTGAACGTTGAGCATGAGGAAGTGCTCATGCTGCCTCGCACCATCAAGGCCAATCGCGTCACCTTCAAGTACGGGCTCGGTTCGGAGTTCATCGGGGTCTTGAAGACTCTGCACACCCTCGGCCTTGACCGAACCCGACCAACCCGCGTTCGCAGCCTCCAGGGGCCGGTTGACGTCTCTCCGCGAGACATGGTGGCCGCAGTGCTGCCAGACCCCGCCAAGATTGGACCCGCGATGGAGGGTAAGACCTGCGCGGGTGTGTTGGTTACCGGCAAGGACATGGACGGCCGTGACCGCGCCACCTACCTCTACCACGTGCTCGACAACGAGTTTGCGGTGCGCGAATACGACAGTCAGTGCGTTGTTCTTCAGACGGCGTTCGTTCCGGTTTGCGCCCTCGAGCTCATGGCAGAGGGCATTTGGAAGGGCGAGGGCGTGCTCGGCCCGGACTCATTCGACGCCGAACCATTCCTTCACCTTCTAGCCTCGTCAGAGGGCTACCAGCAGCGCTGGGTTTCCCAGGAGCGACTGCCGGCGGTGCCTCTGCGCAACCCATAGGAAAACAAATGTCCACCCACTTCGATGTTGCAGTGATTGGTTCAGGTTTCGGTGGTTCCGTCACCGCCATGCGGCTAACCGAAAAGGGTTACCGAGTCTTGGTTGTTGAGGCAGGCGCGAGGTTTGCCGACTCCGACTTCGCCAAGACTTCTTGGAACGTGAAGAAGTTCCTGTACTTTCCGGCCCTCGGACTTCGTGGAATCCAGCGCATCAACTTCCTGAGCAACGTGATGATCCTTTCCGGCGCAGGCGTGGGCGGTGGGTCGCTGGTTTACGCCAACACCCTTTACAAGCCGGAGTCGCAGTTCTTCGATTCCGGAACCTGGGCGAAAATGGCAAATTGGCGTGAACTGCTTGAACCTCACTACGCCCAGGCCTCGGCCATGCTCGGAGTGGTTACCAATCCTTACGACAGCCCCAGCGATGCGGCGCTGCGAAGGGCGGCCGACTCGCTCGGCTACGGCGGAACCTACCGCTCGGCACCGGTGGGAATCTTCTTTGGAGAAGGCGCGGGAAAGCCCGCCGAGGACCCTTTCTTTGGGGGAGTGGGGCCTGCCAGAACGGGCTGCACCAACTGCGGTGAGTGCATGACCGGTTGCAGGCACGGGGCCAAGAACACCCTGGTCAAGAACTACCTCTACCTGGCTGAGACGGCCGGGGCCCAGGTGCTTCCGCTCAGCCGCGTAGATGATCTAGAGCGCATCGATGGAGGGTGGCGCCTGAGTACGAGGCGGGTTGGTCCGGGGGGAGTGACGGCAACCTTCACGGCGGATCAGGTTGTGGTTTCCGCCGGAGCCCTGGGAACCGCTCGCCTGCTGCAGAATCTGCGGGACAGGGGGCGCCTGCCAGCCCTAAGCCAGAACCTCGGCGCCCACACCAGGACCAATAGCGAGAGCCTGCTCGGAGTGGTTTCTAAAGACAAGACCGTTGACTATAGCCTGGGAAGCGCAATTACCTCCAGCGTGTTCCCGTCACCAGACACCCACGTGGAGCCGGTCCGCTACGGTCGGGGCAGCAATCTAATGGCAACCCTGCAGGTGCTCATGGCATCTGGAAGCAGGCTGCAGGCCCCGAGTCCCCTGCGGCTCCTGGTCAAGACACTGACAAACCTTCACAAGCTTCCAAGCTTCTATAACTTCAGGCACTGGAGCGAGCGCACGATGATTCTCCTTGTCATGCAGGCCCGCGACAACTCCCTGACCACCTTCCTGAAGCGGGGCCTGTTTGGCAAGCGGCTCAGCAGCAGGCAGGGTCACGGCGAAGCCAACCCCAGCTGGGTGCCCGCCGGACACGTTTTGGCCGCAAAGCTCGCCGATCAGATTTCCGGAACTTCTGGTGCGGTTGTCACCGAGGCTTTCGGCATGCCGCTGACGGCACACTTCCTTGGCGGAGCAACCATCGGGCCAAATGCCGAGAGCGGTGTGGTTGACGGCTTCCTCCGCGCTTACGGTGAGCCTGGCCTACACATCATCGATGGCAGTGTGCTCAGTGCCAACCCCGGCGTGAACCCGAGTCTGAGCATCGCGGCGCTCGCAGAGTGGGCCTGCGCCTGTTGGCCCAACCTCGGGGAGGCCGACCAGCGTCCCGCGCTGGGAGAACCATTCCAGGTCATTGAACCCATAAAGCCGGTTAAGCCAATAGTGCCGCGGGGAGCTCCCGCGGCACTAAAGATGCGAATCCGCTAGTTTCTAGGCCTTCACCCAGGCGGTTGCGTTCGCCGGCAGCTTGCCCGCCACCAGCGGCAGTGTGCTGAACAGCACCTCACCCTTCGGCAACTTCACGGCAGAGGTTCCAAAGTTGGTCACGCAGTGCCAGCCGTTAGGGCGCTTGAAGTGAAGTACCGACTTATTGAACCAGTGCTTCACCCAGGTGAGCTCCTCGGTGGTTTCCAGGCCTCGACGCAGTTTCAGCGCCTTGCGGTAGAGATTCAGCGTGCTGTTTGGGTCAGCGTCCTCAACATCAACGGCATAGTCCTTGAACCAGGCTGGCTGGGGCAGGTGAGCCCCGCCCTCGCCGAAGCCAAACCACTCGTGGTTCGCAACCCAAGGCAGTGGCACGCGGCAGCCATCGCGGCTGAGGCCAAGTTCCGGGTTGCGGAAAAACTGCGGGTCCTGCATCAGTTCGTCTGGGATGTCCATGACCTCCTGCAGGCCAAGTTCCTCGCCCTGGTAGAGGTAGGTTGATCCCGGGAGTGCGAGGAGCAGCGCCGTCATTGCGTTGGCGCGCTTCAGGCCCTGCTCAACGTTCACCTCTGGGTTGAAGCGGTTCGCCTTGAACCACTTGCCCGCGTCGAAGGCTCCCTCGGTTCCAAAGCGTGTGGCGTGGCGGATGATGTCATGGTTGCTCAGCACCCAGGTGTTTGAGCTTCCGTTGTCGTGTGCACGCTTGAGAGCGTTCTCTGCCAACGCGCGGACCTTAGTGGCATCCCAGCCAGCGCTCAGCATGTCGAACGCGAAGCTCTGGCCAAGGCCCTTCTCCGAAGCGTAGGCGGGGAGTCGGTTCGCGGGAACCCAAGCCTCGGCAACCGCCATGCGGGGTGGATCGTACTGGTTGAAGATTTCACGCCAAGAGGCATATATGGCGTGGACCTCATCTCGGTCGAAGAGGTCGTCGGTGCCGTCGTTCTTCATGACCGACACATCGAAACTCTGTCGCTCAGGTAGGTGACCGTTGGCGAGATCCTTCACGAGGGCGTGCGCCACGTCTACTCGGAAGCCGTCGACGCCACGGTCACACCAGAACTTGATGGTCTTGCGGAAGTCGGCGCGAACCTCCTCGTTGTCCCAGTTCCAGTCCGGCTGCTCTGAGGCGAAGAGGTGCATGTACCACTGGCCGGGGGTGCCGTCCGGCTCGGTGATGCGAGTCCAGGCGGTGGGACCGAAGTGGCTGGCAAGCTCCGAGGGGCGAATATCGCCGTTCTCGCCCTTGCCATCGCGGAAAATGTAGCGGTCACGCTCAGGCGAGCCCGGCTTTGCCTTGAGGGCCTCCTGGAACCACTTGTGGCCCGAGCCCGAGTGGTTTGGGACGATGTCGGCAATCAGTCGGATGCCGTTGGCGTGAAGTGCGTCAACCATTTCGTCAAACTCCGCGAGGGTGCCGATGCGAGGATCGATGTCGCGATAGTCGTCAACGTCGTAGCCACCGTCGGCGAGAGCCGAAGGGTAGAAGGGGCTGAGCCAGACGGCATCGATGCCCAGCTGCTTGAGGTAGGGGACGCGGCTGATAATTCCGCGCAGGTCACCTATTCCGTCGCCGTTCGCGTCGGCAAAGGAGCGGGGGTAAATCTGATAGATGACTGCCTGGCGCCACCAGTGCTCGTCGCCGCGCAAGAACGTGAATTCACTCATTGGTTTTCCTCTCGTTGGCACTACCCGCCAAACAGCGAGATAACCACCTAAAAATCTTAGTAAATGCTGGTTGGGTTCCTGATCGACCTTGTTACCTAAAGCAAGGTCGCCTACCCTTAAAAGGTGTTCAAATCTTCCTTCGTAAAGCCCGCAGGCGCATGCGTGGCGGCGTTCGCGCTCGCGATTAGCCTCCAGGCCAGTGGCGCTTCGGCAGCCACTCACTCAGCGCCAAAAACCGCAATCTCGTCGAGTGCGCTCGCCATTAAGGCCGGCGCGATCATCGGCAAGCTGTACGTGCCACGCTACGGCAAGAGCTACCACCGCACCATCGCCGAGGGCACCGACCCCAACGTTCTCTACGGCCCAGGCCTCGGACATTACGTTGGCACCGAGATGCCCGGTGACCTTGGCAACTTCGCGATTGCCGGTCACAGGCTAGCCAACGGTGGCCCCATGAAGAACATCGACAAACTGCGCGTTGGAGACCTAGCCTTTGTGCTCACCAACAAGACCTGGTACGAGTACACGTTCCTGGCGGGAACCATTGTGAAGCCAACAAACGTTGGTGTTATCTACCCGCAGCCGGAGGGCCTGGATGGCGCGAACCTAGACGGCCACTACATGACCTTCACCAGCTGCACTCCTCCTCACGTAAACACCAAGCGCATCGTTGCCTGGTTCAGCTTGAAGGCCACCTACCCGGTTTCGGCTGGAACTCCAGCTGACCTAAAGGCAGCACTCAAAAAGGCCAAGTAGCAACTGCATAAAATCCCCCCGAGATCCGGTCTCGGGGGATTTTATTTTGCTCGAATCCGATGCCTAGCTCAAGGCGAAGCGGGCGGTGGTTTTCCCCCCCGGCCGCTTTCTCGCTTGGTTCGTTTTTCGGGGGGACCTCACAACTCGGCGGTGAATGGTTGGGGCCACGGC
>JBJTNC010000202.1:0-3633 GCA_046073865.1 Micrococcales bacterium
GAGGGGGAAAGAGGGGGGGAGAAGGAGAGGGAGGGGGGGGAGGAAGAAGAGGGAAGAGAAGGGGAAAGAGAGGGGGAAGGCGGCGAACGGGAGGGAGTGCACGAAGGCCAAGCCGCGGCCCCGGGCGGCCTGAGTGCCGACGAGCTGCGAGAGTTTGCGTTCCTTGCTGGCAACAGCCCGAAGGTTAACTGCATCGATCTCACCGAAATTGACGCAAGCAACGATGCCCCAGACCAGAGGACTGTCCGTCTCGCCGCGCTGCTGATCCTCGAAGCAGCAGCGGGACTCGCTAAACGCTAACCGCCCTCCGGTAAGGTGCGGCGATATCCGGTTCCAAGCCGCTCGACGAGCCCCTGCATCTCGAGGCTTCCGAGGGCTATCTGCGTTTCTCTGGTGGTGAGACCGGCTAGACGCTGCACCTCCCACGCCTCAATTCCCGTCAGGCCAAAGGTATCGAGAGCACGGGATTCCAGAGCTCCCAGCCCCTTCGCCGCAAGAGCATCGGGTACACCCGCGCCCAGGAGTTTCAAAACGTCTTGAGGGCGTGCCAGGAGTTTGACATCTCCCGGAAACTCATTCAGAAACTGGTGGCAGCCAACCGACCGGGCACTGTCTATGTTCCCCGGAACCACCGCAACCTCTCGACCCAGACCAACCGCGGTTCTGCCCGTGTTCAAAGCCCCAGAGGTCTTGCCCGCCTCAACCACCACCGTGGCGGCTGCGGTAGCGGCAATGAGTCTGTTTCGCATCAGGAATCGCCATTTTGCCGGTGTCACAAATGGTGCCACCTCAGAGGCCAGGAGCCCCACCGATGAAATCGCGTGCAGCATTCCCAGATTTCCACGAGGGTACAGGTGCCCGAGACCGCCGGCCATGAACGCGATTGTTGGCGCCTCCAACTGAACCGCGGACTGATGGATTACGGCATCGATGCCGTACGCACCGCCGGAAACCGTAACAACTCCGGCCTGAGCCGCAACAGCCGCGACATCCGCAGCAACCGAGGAACCGTAGCGGGATGCCTGACGTGTTCCCACCACGGCCAGGGCGGGCTCCGCGGCGAGGAGCTCAGACTGGCCAATGCACCAGAGGACACCGGGGCGATGCGTGTTTAGGTCGTCTAGGCCCAGCGGATAGGAATCGGAACCCTGAAACACCAGCCTGTGGGGTTGGTTCAGCCCGCTGGCACCTGAAACCATCCAGGCCAGCGAATCCAGCAGGTGCTTGCGGCTTAGTCTGGGGGTCCAACGCTCAAGGGCGTTGCCCCAAATTACAGCCAGGCCGTCGCTTAGTTTGTCTTCCACCGCCTCCACTGCATGGGCTGGCAGTGCCTTTGCCAAAGCCTGAGCATCCGCTCTATCGATCACCAGATCCAGAAGAACCTCTGGCTTCAGCCATTCGCTCAAAAACTGCGGCAGGAGGTCGCTTGGTTCGGTTAGAAAACTGAAGGCCGCTAGGGCAAAGGCTCGATCGGGTTCGATTTCGAGGTCAGTTTCCGGTAGCAGCGGACGAAGGTGGTCGTCGAACTCGTGCTTTGCGAGCCGCATCTACGCCACCGCCAGGTCATCGGTGCCGCGCAGGGCAACAGCTGCCTGCACGTGCTCAATCTTTGGGCTCACCGAGCCGTCCAGATCTGCGAGAGTCCACGCCAATCGCAGGCAGCGATCGTAGCCACGCATGGACGCGCGACCCGCCGCTAACATGCGGTCCAGTTCCCTAAGCACCCTGGGCTGGGGCTTGAAGTGTTTTCGCAGAGTAGGCCCGGGAAGGTGCGCGTTTAACTCAACCCCGTGAACCGCCAATCGTTCAGCGGCAGCACTCCTGGCTTGGAGCACGCGCTGCGCCGCCGTGGCCGAATCGATAGCAGAAGCGCCCAGGCCCGCCGCGGTGGCAATGCTCACGGGCCGAATGGCGAGCCGAATGTCTATGCGGTCAAGGATTGGGCCGGATAGCCGATTCACGTAGCGCCTGATTGCGGGATAGCTGCACCTGCACTCCTTGCCAATAACACCCAGCATCCCGCAGGGGCAGGGATTTGCGGCCAGCGCCAGCTGGAAACGCGCCGGGAACACCGCGAAGCCTCCCGTTCTATTCACCTGAACCCTGCCCGACTCGAGAGGCTCACGCAGGCCATCGAGGGTGGTGCCCGAAAATTCCAGTGCCTCATCTAGGAAAAGAACGCCATGATGAGCACGCGAGACCGCACCCGGACGTGGCGCGCCACTGCCGCCACCGATGAGCGAGGCCTTGCTTGAACTGTGGTGAGGAGCCACAAACCTTGGGTTGAGATTCAGGCCGATAGCCGCCTGCCCATCGCCAGAAATGCTCTCAACGGCCGCCACCTCGAGCGATTGCTCAACCGAGAGCCTGGGCAAGATGGTGGGTAGTCGTTCCGCGAGCATGGTCTTGCCCGAGCCCGGGGCGCCTATCAGCGACAGGTGATGACCGCCGGCTGCCGCAACCACAAGACCCTCCACCGCGAAATCCTGACCGAGAACCTGAGCGAGGTCTAGCTGACCGCCGGAGGAGCCCGAAGCCGTATCCAGAATCGCCGTTGTGACCGTTCCATCATCAAGACCAACGCCATCCCTGAAGTGACCAACCAGCTTGGCCAGGTGGGCAACCCCGCGGGCATCGATCCCGGCAACCAGTCGCGCCTCCGAAAGGTTGGCCTGCGGCACGTATGCGCGCTCGAAACCAGCATTTCGGGCTGCCAGAACCGCCGGCAGTATTCCGGGCACGGCGCGCACGCTACCATCCAGGCCTAGTTCACCCAGGAAGACGGCGCCGCTTAACGAGGCTTGCTGGATAACCTGCATGGCGGCCAAGACAGCCACCGCGATGGCGAGGTCGAACCCCGCGCCAGACTTTGGAACCGAGGCGGGCGAGAGATTGACAACCACCTTCTTGGATGGCAACCCGTGGCCGATGTTTGAGCACGCCGCCCTGACCCGCGAGGTTGCCTCCGCGAGAGAGGCGTCGGGCAACCCCACCAGTACAAAGGCCGGAAGTTGGGCCGAGATGTCCGCCTCGATCTCGATCACTGTGCCGCTCAGACCGTACAAACCTATGGAAAATGCTTTAGCCAGCGCCACTAGAGAACCTGCCTCAGGTGCTCGATTGTCACCCTGCCGCCGTTGACCAGAACACCGATGGCGTCGAAGCGTACCTGGGTGTTAGAAACCTGGCGCTGACTGCACCAACCCGCGGCCAGTCTGCGGAGTTTGGCCAGCTTTACCCGGGTAATGGCCTCTAGCGGGGAGCCTGCGGCCAGCGATGTCCTGGTCTTGACCTCAACAAAAACCAGGGTCTTGTCCTTGGAGCAAACGATGTCGAGTTCGCCGTCAACCAGCCGCCAGTTGCGGTCGAGTATTTGATAGCCCTGGCCCACAAGGTATTCGCAGGCGCGGTCCTCGCCGTAGCGGCCTAGCCACTGTCTTGAGATAGTCACCGTTCAAAGATGACTCACGGAATCAAGTCCGGAAACGCCAACCGGCGCATCTCCTCGAAATGATGCCCGTTATTGTTGCTGAGCAGGAATGCGATGTCGATGCGCTCCGGCGGAAAGTTATAGTGGAACGTCGAGACCCGCAGTACTGCGACGTGCTCGCCCGGTCCGCGCAGCTCCGCCGG
>JBJTNC010000203.1:0-15091 GCA_046073865.1 Micrococcales bacterium
AACCACGGGTTTGTCATCGAAGAAGCCGCCGCCAAAAATCCAGACTCCCGCGGCCTTTGCTTCGCGCACGACAGAGTGAGAATCTTCCGCTACCTGAGGCAGTTCCGACATCGGAAACTTCATGTCGCCATCGTTGAAAGAGATTATGAAACGCTTCATTTGAACTCCTACGCTAAGTCTGTGTAAAGCCTACGACCGCTTCTGCCTTAACCTAGATGCATGACCAATCAGCGCCCAGAAATCGAGCCAATGCTCGAGCCAGCACCAGCAACCCTCACCATCAAGGACGACATCGTCGGTTCCGGAGCAGCCGCAACCCCCGGCGCCGTCGTGAACGTTCACTACCTGGGCGTTGACTACGAGACCGGCGAGGAGTTCGACTCGTCGTGGGGCAGGGGAGAGTCCATCGAGTTCCCACTCGGCCGCCTGATCAAGGGCTGGCAGGAGGGCATCCCTGGCATGCAGGTTGGTGGCCGACGCACCTTGATCTGCCCACCGGAATACGCTTACGGCCCGGTTGGCGGCGGACACCGTCTCTCCGGCCGCACCCTCGTGTTTGTTATCGACCTACTCGGTGTGAAGTAACAATCTCGACTCACTAACTGAAAGGCCGCCCACCCGGGTGGCCTTTTCTCTTCTCGTTTGTAAAAGCCTAGTTTTCCTATCGGCTATGTAGAAATAAATCGAAATACAGGGATTTCAGCCAAGAGCGCTGTGTATTTTTTGAAATACGCAAGAAATTGCGGCCTAGAACTTTGGCGTAAGCCGGAAAGCGGGAATCCCATGGCGAACGAAATAAACGTCAACAACACAACCCTTAGCCCTCAGGCTGCGAGGCTGCTGGCGAACGAAACCAAGACCGTAGCCCAGTGGGACGCCATCACGCCTCGCTGGCTGGTAAACCTGCTGCCTTGGCAGCCCGTTGAGTCCGCGGTGTTCCGCGTCAACCGGGTCAAGGATGGCCAGGCCGCGAACGCGCTCGAGAGCGATGTTGCCTGCAGCCCGCTGGGAGAGAACCCGGTGCCGGACAGCTTCGTGGACTACGACCTAAACCCTCGCGAGTACCTGCTCAACGCGGTCACCACCGTGCTCGAGGTTCGCACCCGCGTGAGCGACCTCTACTCCTCGCCACACGACGTGGTGCGCGAGCAGCTGCGCCTCACCATTGAAAAGGTGAAGGAGCGTCAGGAGTACGAACTCCTGAACCACCACGACTTCGGTCTGCTGAATCAGGCCGCGCCATCGCAGCGAATCAAGTCAAAGGACGGCCGCCCAACCCCGGACGCCCTCGACGAGCTGATCGCAACCGTTTGGAAGCAGCCATCGTTCTTCCTGGCGCACCCCAAGACCATCGCCGCAATCGGCAGAGAGTTCACCCGACGCGGCGTTCCACCCGCCATCATTCCGCTGTTCGGTTCGCAGTTCCTCAGCTGGCGCGGGCTTCCAATCATCCCAACGGACAAGATTGAGATCGACAAGAACGGCAAGTCCAAGGTGCTGCTCATTCGCGCCGGCCAGGACAAGCAGGGCGTGGTTGGTCTGTTCAAGCCGGGCATCCCCGGTGAGGTAACCCCAAGCCTTTCGGTAAGGTTCGCGGGCATCGACCAGCGCGCCATCGCCTCGTACCTGGTTTCGCTCTACTGCGCCGCGGCTGTGCTAACCACCGATGCAATTGGTCTCCTCGAAGACGTGGACGTGACCTACTACCATGACTACAAGTAGCCCCAGCCCGGCCCCAGGATTTCCCGACCTAGCCACCATCGCGGCTCTTGCTAACCAGTTCTTCCAGCAGCAGCCGGGAGGGGCGGAGTCGGTTGCAAACCCGGTAACCGGCCCCGAAGACGTTCGCCGCCCAGCGGCCGCTCCCTTCAGCACTCAGGTGGACCCGTTTCTACCCCTGGGTTCGCACGGCTTGGATTCGTTGGTTGATTTGGGTTCGGCTGGGTTCGTGACAGACTTCACCAAAAGTGGTCTGCCAACGCTCCCCGAGTCCAGCGCGGCCGGAACCAATCTGTTTGGGCACGTCATTCACTTCGATGCCGTGGATTCCAGCTTCGTGAACCCTCTCGGTTCAGACTTCGTGGTTGAAGACTTCACCAAGCCGCGTGAGGATGCGCCAAACTTTGGCCACGAGGTTGGGGTATTCGGCTACGCTCCGCAGCTTCAAGCGGGCGCCGGCAGCAAACCGCAGGCCAAGGAGGTCTCCGGGGCTGCAGCCGACTTTCCAATCCTGAACGAGAGAGTCCACGGCAAGCGTCTGATCTGGCTGGACAACGCGGCAACAACCCAAAAGCCGCAGCAGGTGATTGACCGCATCTCGTACTTCTATGAGCACGAGAACTCCAACATCCACCGCGCGGCGCACACCATCGCTGCCCGCGCCACCGATGCCTACGAGTACGCCCGCGAGGCGGCACGCAGGTTCCTGAACGCGGCCAGCACCGACGAGATTGTGTTTGTGCGCGGCACCACCGAGGCAATCAACCTGGTCTCAAAGGCCTGGGGCGAAGCCAACGTGGGGGAGGGCGACGAGATTCTCATCAGCCACCTCGAGCACCACGCCAACATCGTTCCGTGGCAGCAGCTGGCACAGAAGCGCGGCGCCAAGCTGGTTGTTGCCCCGGTTGATGACAGCGGGCAAATCCTGCTTCACGAGTTCGCTAGCCTCATCAGCCCGAGGACCAAGCTGGTCTCCGTGACGCAGGTTTCCAACGCCCTGGGCACGGTCACGCCAACCGCGGAAATCGTCCGCATCGCCCACTCAAAGGGTGTGCCTGTTCTCATCGATGGTGCGCAGTCCGTGTCCCACATGCGAGCAGACGTGCAGGCCCTGGACGCCGACTTCTTCGTATTCTCTGGCCACAAGGTTTACGGGCCAACCGGAATCGGTGTGCTCTACGCCAAGAAGAAGATACTCGACCAGATGGAGCCCTGGCAGGGTGGCGGCAACATGATTGCAGACGTCACCTTTGAGAAGACCATCTACCACGGCCCTCCCGCACGTTTCGAGGCGGGTACCGGAAATATCGCCGATGCGGTGGGTCTCGGTGCCGCCATCGAATACGTTGAGTCCATTGGCATTGAGCGCATTGCAGCGCACGAGCATCTGCTTCTGGAGGCCGCCACGCACGGGCTGAGGAGCATTAAGGGTGTCAAGATCATCGGCACAGCCAACGAGAAGGCCGGCGTGCTGTCTTTCATCCTGGAGGGTTACACAACCGAGCAGGTTGGTGCGGCTTTGGACCGCGAGGGAATCGCGGTTCGCTCTGGGCACCACTGTGCGCAGCCGATTCTGCGACGTTTCGGTTTGGAGTCCACGGTTCGTCCTTCGTTCGCAATCTACAACACGCTGGAGGACCTTCACGCTCTCTGCAGCGCGGTAAGGAAACTGGCTTCGGCTAAGTGAAATGGCGCAAGCCGTTGGTTACCGCGCGCAAGTAGTTTTGCCTGTTTGCCGTAGAGTAGCCTCAAACAACCGAAAGGTGAACCATGGCTCAGAAAGAGCAGCAGGCTCAAAAGAACGTAAAGAAGAAGCCCGCCAAGGACATCAAAGAAAAGCGCGCAGAGAAGGCTGCATCCAAGGCTGATTCCAAGAAGAAGTACGACTAGTCACAAAAGTATAGAAAGTGGTGCGCCTCCACCTGCTGGAGGTGCACCCTTTTTCACGTTAAGCCCGAGTCTGATTCACTCTAGTGTTTCCTCATAGCATTGGGTTTCCTGCTACTTCCAGGTGATGGTCGACGTACCCGCGGAGGTGCCGCCATCAATCTGAGCCGAGATCACGGCCTTGCCCTTCGCCCGCTTCAAGTCGCTCAGGTAAACCGTCACCAGTCCATCGGAGTCTGACAGCGCGCTGGTGGCAGACAGGTAGGCGCCAACGCCCGTGAAGCTAACGCTCACGCGAATATTCGGCGACGCAATGTTGCCCTGAGTCACCTTGAACTGAACAATCGCAGCGCCGCCGCGCGGACCCCTAACAGACTTTGCAACCGCCGCAATGGTGTTGGTTGGTGAAACAAAGTTGACCTGCGAGATGGCCGATTCCTGAATGTTTGGACCAGCCAAAATCTTGAACTTGAAGGCCGCCTGAGCCGAAACCTTGGAGAGCGTAACCGGAATCTCAGCCTTGGCGTTGCCGTCCAAGCGGAAGAAGCAGGTGTGCGTATCGCTGGAGAGCACCTGAGGGTCGCAGGCAACCGAGGAGCTGCCCGAGACGTTGGCGGCCAGGTTAATGGTGACGCCACCGGCAACATCGAAGATGTTGATCTGGGCAAACCGGCCAGCCTGCGATGGGGCTCCGGCGTACTTGAACGAGAACCCGTTCGCCTGGGTGGAGAGGTTGAAGCCTGTGCCTACGGAGACGATGTTGGTGCCGCCGAGGGTAACGGCGCTGAGGCTGGGGTTTGTGATCCAGGTGTTATCGACGGCCTGGGCTGGGGTTGCGGCAATACCTGCAAGCAGGAGAACCAAGAGGGTGGCTAAAACGCGGCGCATTCAGATTCCTTTGTTATGGAACGCGCGCACACACGTTGGGGCAAGCCTAGCAGTGTAGGAGTTCGGGGATTGTAACGATTTGGCTGGCTACAGGTTGGGGATCGAACCGCCCTGGTTCGCTTCGCTCACGCAGGGGCCCACTCGGTTTCTTCGCACCCTCGCGAACCAAACAAAAATGCACCCCACTTCGGAGGTGCATTTTCGTTTGGTAGGCCCCGAGGGGATCGAACCCTCGACCCACGGATTAAAAGTCCGTTGCTCTAACCGACTGAGCTAGAGGCCCAACGAGCCGAAGCTCGCCCCGCCGAAGCGGACGCTTAAGTTTACCAAGACGCCAAGCCGGCGCCGAACTCTAGAACGAGCGGGCTGCAGCAACAGCGCGAAGCCAGCGCGAGTATTCCTCGTCCAGGTTGCCGTTTGGCTTGAAGATGCGGGCGGTCTCCTGCTTGAGTTCTGACACATCGCGCCAGATGCCCGCACCAAGTCCGGCCAAGAAGGCGGCGCCGAGTCCAGTGGTGTCGAAATTGGCCGGCAGCTCGATTGGCACGCCGAGGGCATTAGCCTCAAGTTGCATCAGCAGGTTGCTGCGCGTCACGCCGCCATCAACCTTCAGTGCCTCAAGCGGCTCACCCACCGCGGCTGTCATGGCGTCAACCAGCGCCTTCACCTGGAATGCGAGCGCCTCAAAGGTGGCGTGAGCCAGGTGGGCGCGCGAGGTTCCGCGAGTGATGCCAAACATGGCGCCTCGCACGTTTGGATCCCAGAAGGGCGAGCCCAGTCCGGTGAACGCGGGGACGATGCAGACGCCATCGGAGCTGGTTACCTTGCGGGCCAGGATCTCCAGTTCGCTGGCTGCCTCGATGATCTGCAGCCCGTCGCGCAGCCACTGGATCGCCGCCCCTGCCACGAACACGCTTCCCTCAAGGGCGTAGGTTGGCTTGCCGGCCTCGTCGATCCAGGCAACCGTGGCGATGAGCTTGGGGTCGGTGGACACAATCTGGCTGCCGGTGTTGCGCAGCAGGAAGGCGCCTGTGCCGTAGGTGCACTTTGCCTGCCCGGGAGAATGGGCTAGCTGGCCGAAGAGGGCCGCCTGCTGGTCTCCGGCCATTCCGGTGATCCAGGCGTCAATACCCAGAAACGCGGATGCCTTGGCTTGCGCCAGCTTGCCTCGGTTTGGAACAACCCTTGGCAGGGCGCTCGCGGGAACCTCAAACAGCTCCAGGAGCTCGGTGTCCCATTCCAGCGAGTGGATGTTAAACAGCTGGGTGCGGCTGGCGTTGCTGGCATCGGTGATGTGTGCTAGGCCGCCCGAGATTCTTGCCGCCAGGTACGAATCGATGGTTCCAACCGCAACCCTCCCGGCTTCAACTCCGGCCCAGATGAGCGGCAGGTTTCGTTTGATCCACAGCAACTTGGATGAAGAAAAGTACGGGTCGAGGGGAAGGCCAGTTACCTCGCGCACCCTGGCTGCGGCAGCAACAAACTTTTCCTCGTCGAGGATTCCGGAGGTGCGTCTGTCCTGCCAGACGATGGCGTTCGTGGGCGATGCCAGGGTCTCGCGGTCCCAGAGTGCAACCGTCTCGCGCTGGTTTGTGATGCCTATCGCGGCGATTTCACTCGGCTTCAGACCGGTCTGGTCGAGGGCAACCTTCACCGCGCTGAGTGTGGCCTGCCAGATCTGCTCGGGGGAGTGCTCAACCCAACCCGGCTGCGGAAAGTGCTGCTCAACCTCGCAGTAGCCGCGGCCCAGCAGGACGCCATCGCTACCGATGATTTGCGCGGTAACCCCCGTGGTCCCTGCGTCTATTGCAAGAATCGTCATAGACCCAAGATAGCGGGGCTCGCTCACCTACCGAGGCATGTTCTCCAGGGCAATCTCCGGAGCCGCCGTGCGTTTGCCCGGCCACTCCACAATCAGCATGGCTGCCAGAATCAGCAGGCCACCGATTATGGTCTTGCCCTGCAGAACCTCTTGGCCAACCGCTACGGCCATGATGGCGGTAAACAGGGTCTCAGAGGTGAGGAGAATCGCCACTCGCGAGGAGTCCATGATTCCCTGAGCCCAGGTCTGCACGAAGAAGGCAATCGCCGTGCTGAATACCGCCGTGAACAGGATTGCGCCCCATCCCGGTAGGCCAACCGGCGCGTGGTAGCCGCCGGCAACCGCCCAGGCGCTGAAGCCGATTCCCATCACGCCAAGCTGAAGCACCGTGAGGGCGTAGGCGTTTTGCCCCGGGCTCCATTTGGCAAGGCCCACGATGTGCAGGGCGAAAAACAGAGCGCACACAACCAGCCACAGCTGGGGCCACTCAAACTGGAAGCCAACCGGGTTGATGCTAATGAATCCGAGGCCAGCCGTTGCGGCGGCAACTCCAAACCAGACCCTGCCGCTGATTCGGCGCTTCATGAAGAGCCAGATCAAAAGCGGCACCAGCACAACGTAGAGCCCGGTGATGAATCCGGCAATCGCGGCGGTTGTGAGTTTTAGGCCAACGGTCTGGGTGTAGTAGGCGGTGCCCAGCAGCAGGCCGAGGGTTGCTCCCTGCCAGAGAATCGGCCCGCGCATTCCCTTCAGCGACGATGGTCGGGCTGCCAACATTACCAGGGCGGCAATCAAAAACCTCGTTCCCAGAAAGTCCAGAATGGGCTGGGTGTTGATGGCGTCTTTCATGATGACAAACGCCGCGCCCCAGACAACAGCAACGCCGGTGAGGGCGAGCGGCGCAAGCCTGTGGGAGCGAGTTTTCTGGTTTGGCACGCCTCAAGTCTAGGCGGAGGGCTCGCTGCTAGGCGAAACCCTATTCACCGATGGGGGCGTAGTCCTCAATTGCCACGATGCGCCTGCGCTCACCCTTCTTGGGAACCGTTAGGTGCACCACCATCATGTGGCCGGGCTTTAGCGCGCGCCCCTCGTTGAGGCGAATCTCCTGACCGGCGTCGCCGTACTTTGCCAGGGCATCGATGATTGTTGGAAGCGAGGGTCGGTGGCTGCAGAGCACCGATGGCTGCACAGTCTCGATCAGCTTCTCAACCACCTTGGCGGTGCGCGCTGGGCCGTTTGCGTTGCCGTGCTCGCTCAGCGCCAGGCGCTCGATGATTGGCAGCTTGCGTGCCTCGGCGTAGGGCTGAACCGTTGTTAGGCAGCGAACCCAAGGGCTTGTGACAATGCGCTTCACGCCGAATGCCGCGATCAGTGGAACCAGCGCCTGCGCCTGAGCGAGCCCAGCCGGCAGCAGCGGACGCTTGCCATCGGGGCCCTTCCAATCGGTTCGCGGGGTGGCCTTTGCGTGCCTTAGCAGCACGAAGGGCTTGGTGCGCAGATTACCGCGGCGGTGAAGTTCCACGAGGACCTCGAGAAATGCCTTGTCGGCCTCGTAGCTTAAGCGGCCGATGGCTTCATCGGGGGACATCCAGAGAACCTCGGCCACCTCCTCGTGCGGCACAAACTTGCTCTTGGCCAGAGCCTTGTCGGTTACACGCGCGGCCCAGTAGTGAACCTCCTTGGGTTCGCCGCTCGGCACGTTGTAGTGCTGCACGCCAAGGCTCACGCCCAGACTCACGCGCAGGCCGGTCTCTTCCTCAATCTCGCGAACCGCGGTCTGAGGGAGCACCTCGCCCGGGTCAAGCTTGCCCTTGGCCCAGCCGTAATCGTCGTAGCGTCCGCGGTGAACCAGTGCAACCTTCAGCTTGCCCTGCTCCTCCCGCCACAAAACACAACCCGCAGCGTAGATGGTCATTAGGCGCGAGCTCCTCGTTTGCTCAGGATGTCGCGCATGATCTTATCCTGCACATCGATGAGCGGGTTGCCCTCTGCGTCCCGATAGAAACGAGTCCAGGTTCCGTCACCGTTCAGGTGCCAGGAGGCCGCCGTGTCTCCCATCGCAAGGTCAAAGATGCCGTTCAGTTCCTTGATGTGGTCCGGCTGAATGATGCGAACCAGTGCCTCCACTCGGCGATCCAAGTTTCGGTGCATCATGTCTGCGGAACCTATGAACACTGCGGGGTCGCCGCCGCCCGCGAACGAGAAGATGCGGCTGTGCTCGAGGTAGCGGCCGAGCACGGAGCGAACCCGGATGGTCTCGGACAGCCCAGGAACGCCCGGACGGAGGGCGCACATTCCGCGCACCAGAATCTCCACCGGCACACCGGCGCGGCCGGCCTTGTAGAGCGCATCGATGATCTGCTCGTCAACCAGAGAGTTGACCTTGATGCGAATCTTCGCCTGCTTGCCGTTCTTGTGATGCTCAATCTCGCGGTCGATTCGGGCGGTTAGGCCGTCGCGAACACCGTTGGGGGACACCAGCAGGCTCTTGAAGCTGCTGTCGGGTGCAAAGCCACTGAGTCTGTTGAAAAGCTTGGTTAGGTCTTCGCCAACCTGATCGCGGGCGGTAAGCAGACCAAAGTCCTCGTAGAAGCGCGCGGTCTTAGGGTTGTAGTTTCCCGTGCCAATGTGGCAGTAGCGGCGCAGCACGTTGCCCTCCTGGCGAATCACCAGGCTCAGCTTGCAGTGGGTCTTCAGGCCCACAATTCCGTAAACCACGTGAACGCCGGCCTGCTCCAGCTTGCGGGCCCAGGCAATGTTGTTCTGCTCATCGAAGCGAGCCTTGATTTCAACCAGCGCCAGCACCTGCTTGCCGGCCTCTGCCGCCTGGATGAGGGCGTCAACGATTGGCGAGTCACCGCTGGTGCGGTACAGGGTCTGCTTGATGGCAAGAACTTGGGGGTCTGCCGCGGCCTGCTCCAGGAAAGCCTGCACCGATGTGGTGAAGGACTCGTACGGGTGGTGCAGCAATACCTCGCGCTCGCGAAGCACGGAGAAGATGTCGCCAACCTTGTCGTCGTCTCCCTGCAGGAACCGGTTGGTAACAACCTGGTGCGGTGGGAAGCGCAACTCTGGTCGCTTCAGGAAAGCAATCTCGGTGAGACCCTTGAGGTCCAGCGGGGCGGGCAGGTGGTAGACGTCCTGCTCCTCAACGTCTAGCTCGCGCACCAGGAGCTCGAGCACCTCAGGGTTGATGTCCTCGGCAACCTCGAGGCGAACCGGTGGGCCGAAGCGGCGGCGCAGCAGTTCTTTCTCGAGAGCGATCAGAAGGTTCTCGCCCTCGTCTTCGTCTACCTCGAGGTCCTCGTTGCGGGTGACCCTAAAGGTGTGGTGTTGCAGCACGAGCATGCCCGGGAACAGCATGTCCAGGAACTGCCCGATGATCTCCTCGAGAGCAACGAAGCGAACCGCGGTGAGGCCGGTGTTGCCCGGCACGCGAACGAATCGCGGCAGCAGCGGCGGAACCTTGACGCGGGCAAAGTGCTGCGACTTGGTGTCGTTGTTCTGCAGGACAACTGCCAGATTGAGGCTGAGTCCCGAGATGTAAGGGAATGGGTGCGCGGGATCAACAGCCAGTGGTGTCAGAACCGGGAAGATTTGGTTCTGGAAGAAGGTCTTGAACGCGGCCTGCTCGTCTGCGCTGAGCTGCGACCACTTCTGAATGGTGATGCCGTTCTCTGCCAGCTTGGGCTCTAGGACATCGCGGAATAGCTTGGCGTGGCGCTCCTGCAGGCTGTGCGCCAGGGTGGCCATCTCCGTCAGCTGCTGCTGTGGGCTCAGTCCATTTGGGGTGTGAACGGCCAGGCCCGTGGCGATACGCCGCTTGAGGCTGGCAACGCGAACCATGAAGAACTCGTCGAGGTTGCTGGCGAAGATGCTGGCGAAGTTGCAACGGTCCAGCAGGTGCATGTCGTTGTCTTCGGCAAGCTCAAGAACGCGCTGGTTGAATGCCAGCCAAGAGAGCTCGCGGTCGATGAAGCGGTCGGGGCTCAACCCACCCTCGTGCGGGGGCAACTTTACTGCGACGGTTTCTTCAGACATAACTCAAATCTTGCCAGTGTTGGGTAGCCGGTTGGTGAACTTTCGCCCACCCTAGAAGCTGGCGTCTGCGAAGTCTGCTTCGTCGGCCGTTGGGTTGAAACGGTAACCAACGTTGCGAACGGTGCCGATTAGCGCCTCTAGGTCGCCTAGCTTGGCGCGAAGTCTTATGTGCACGTCAACGGTTCGGGTTCCGCCAAAGTAGTCGTAGCCCCAAACCTCGCTCAGCAGCTGCTCGCGGGTGAAGACGCGGCCCGGGTGCTGGGCCAGGAACCTCAGGAGTTCGAACTCCTTGAAGGTTAGGTCCATGGGCTGGCCGTGCACCTTGGCGCTGTAGGAGTTTTCATCGATGACAACGCCGCTGTTGCTGATGGTGGTGTCCTTGGCCGCAGCCTTGCCTCGCCCAATCGCAACGCGCACACGGGCATCGATCTCGCCTGGGCCCGCGGAGTCCAAGATGATGTCGGAGGCGCCCCAATCGGCGCTGATAGCCGGTAGTCCCGCCTCGGTAACAACCAGGATCATGGGAGCGGACATGCCGGTGGTCTGCAGCAGTTTGGCGAGTGACTTTGAGCCAACGAGGTCTTTGCGGGCATCGAGGAAAACCAGGTCTGCTACCGGTGCCGAAACCAGGCTCGCTGGTTCCGCTGGAATGACGCGCACGCGGTGGCTAAGCAAATCGAGCGCAGGAAGCGCCGAGCCATCAGCCGAGGCTGAGAGTAGCAAAATCTGCGCCATGAACCCTCCCTGCTTTCCCACTATTTTAGTTTTGTTTTCACCTACAGGCCTCGCTTCGGGCAAGATTGAGAGCGTGGTTGCACGTTGGATTCTGGTCTGGTCGCTCTGGTTGAGCACCGCTGTTGGCGCCTGGTTGGTCATCAAGTTCATTCCGGATGACCACTCGCTCGAATGGTTCGGTGCGCTCCTCGCCGGGGCGGTGGCCTCGGTGGCGCTCGTCCATCTTGTGAAGGCTCGTCCGGAAGGCTTCGTGCGCGAACTCATCTATGTTGCCGGCGGAAGTTACCTCATCCTCGCCGCCACCTCCGTTTTTATCTTCATCAAGGGCTAAAATTCAGATATGAGTCTCCCTATCGACATGCTGTTCAACGGCCTTCTGGTGCTTGCGAGTCTGGCAATCGCCGCCATCTCTGTTCTGGTCTTGGTTCGTCTCTTCAAGGGTCAGAAGTAGTTGTTCGTTCTCCCCGAAGACCTGCCGGTTGAGCTGACGCCGCTGGCTTTTTTGGTTGGCACCTGGTCTGGCACCGGCGTGATCAGTTACGCGCACCGCCGCGATGAAAACGGCGAGCCAATCAAGTACGAGTTCGCCCAGAACGTGACCTTCTTCCACAACGGTGAGAACTACCTCACCTACCAGTCCACCGCGCGCCTCATCGGAGATAGCGGCGCAACGCTCCCCAGCGAGCTTGGTTACTGGAAGATTTCGCGCCCCGCCGAGGATGCCGACCACGGCCCCGGACTGCTACCGGGCGTTGGCGTAAACACCATTCGCACTCCGGACAAACTCGAAGAGCTTCGTAACGCAACCGGCGGCTTCGACATAGAGGCGTCCATCATCCACCCCAGCGGAATCAGCGAGCACTACGTGGGCTGGGTGAAGCAGGGTCGCATCGAGATGGTAACCGCCGCGGGTTCCAGCCGCCCTGAGAACTCCAAGGAGTTTGCCGGTAGCAAGCGCATGTACGGTCTGGTTGAAGGTGCTCTGCTCTGGGCCTGGGACATCGCTGCCCTGGGTAACCCGCTCACCTCGCACGCCTCGGCTCGCCTGGAGCGAGTGGGCTAAATGCCACTCTTGCAAAACCCGCTTACCGCTCAGGTGAAAATCCTGGATGGGTCGGCGCTGGTTGACCTTCCAGATCTTGCGGTCATCTCGGTGTCCGGCACCGATCGTCTGGCGTGGCTGCACTCGCTACTCAGCCAAAACCTGCGCAACCTGCAACCCGGTCAGTCGGTTGAGGCGCTGGCTCTGGATGCAAATGGCCACGTGGAAGCAATCGTTCGCTGCATCGATGACGGCGAGACCACTCGGCTGATTGTGGACAGCACCTCATTTGTCGCGGTGTTCGACTGGCTCCGCAAGATGGTTTTCCGCTCCAAGGTTGTAGTCAACGATGACCGCGATTCTTTTGCGTTTGTAGGTTCGTGGCTAACCCCGCTGAGCCACGTGACTCCGGCGTTTAGCTGGACCGATGGCTGGAGCCAGACCGTGCAGGGCGGGTACCGCTACGGCGCCGCTCCAACAGAGCCGTGGGCTCTGGTTTTGAACGCCATAAGCAGAGAGATCCACGCCGCTCTGCTGTCCGACCCCGCGCAGAATTGGGCCCCGACGGATGCGCTCGATGCCCTGCGCATCAACGCGCATCGTCCGGCGCTCGCCGAGGTTGACGAAAAGACCATCCCGCACGAGCTAGACCTCTTGGCCAGCGCGGTTCACCTGAGCAAGGGCTGCTACCGCGGTCAGGAAACGGTGGCCAAGGTCCACAACCTGGGCCACCCGCCGCGCCGACTGGTTTTGCTTCACCTCGATGGCTCCAACCACCTGCTGCCCGAGGTTGGCAACGCGGTTGTTGTGGGCTTCGGCAGCGCCGAAGAGCGAGTTGTGGGTCGAGTCACCAGTGCGGCCAATCACTTCGAGGCTGGCCCCATTGCACTCGCTGTGGTTTCGCGCAACACCCCCATCGATGCACAGCTGACGGTGATTGGCAACCACGAACCGGTGGCAGCCTCTCAAGAGGTGATTGTGCCGCAAGACGCCGGCAAGGTGGCAAACATTCCGCGCGCCGGCCTGCTGGCTAAGCCAAGAAGACCCTAGGGGAGCGCCTTGAGTTTTCTAGACACCCAATCGATAAAGCAGCCAAAGAGCCGCGGCCGTCTGGGCTGGAGCCTGCGCGAATCCTTCAGGCGCGTGTTCGAGTCAATCGCGCCGGCGATACAGATCACGCTGGCTGCCTGGGGTTCTTGGACCTTCGCGCACTACGTTTTGGGTCACGAAATCGCGTTCCTGTCAGTCACCGTTGCCGTGACCTCGCTCGGTCTCTCGCGCGATGCCAGGCCTCGCCGAATCCTGCAGACCGGCCTGGGTATGGTCTCTGGCATTGCGGTGTCCGAACTCTTCATCTTCGCCTTTGGGCACGGCGTCTGGCAGCTTCCCGTCATCATCTTTGGTGTTCTGCTCGGCGCCCGGTTTGTTACCAACAGCGCAACCTACGCTCTGTCGGCCGTTGCGCAGTCTGCCCTGGTTTATCTCACGGTTGCGCCGCCGGGTGGCCCCTACACCCGCACCATCGATGGCCTGGTGGGCGGAACAGTTGCACTGATTGCCACGGCACTGATACCGCGCGACCCTCGGGGGCTGGCCAAGAACGATGCCGAGAAGCTGTTCGGCGTTTTCCTGGAATCGCTTGGAGCCATTCGTGGCGCGATGCAGAAACTCGACGTGGCATCGGCCGACGCAACTCTGCTCACGATTCGCCGAACCCAACCGCTGCTTGATAACTGGCGCATGAGCCTGGACTCGGCAATCTCCATCTCGCGGATTTCTCCGTTCCTGCGCCGTCACCGCGAGGAACTCATGGACCAAACCCAGTTGCTGAAGGGCATGGATCTGGCCACCCGCAACCTTCGCGTTGTGGTTCGGCGCATCGATTTTCTGATTCGAGACGGGCAGCCTAGGCCATACCTAGCCGACCTCCTCCAGCAGATTGAGAACGCAACCAAGGTTCTGGCCCGGGGTATAGAAGACCCCGAGCTTCGCACCGATGCCCTCGAGCGATTCGTGGAGATCATCCACCAGCTGGACCCAAAGAAGCACGGCATCGCCGATCAACTTCGCGAGGCGTCCGTGCTGCTGCTGCTTCGGCCACTGCTCGTTGATCTACTCGTTGCGGCCGGTGCAACCGAGGACGAAGCCCGCGCGGAGCTTCCAGAAATCTAGGCCGTCAGGCGATGGCGGAGCCGCCTAATGCGTCAGGCTAGTTTGCCAGCGGGTTGTGAGCCACCGCATCCCAGGCGACGGTTATTTCACCCAAGCGCCAGCGAGCGGTATCGGACTTGATCGGCCAACCCGCACCCCTCATGCTCTTGCAGACCGCAATCCATCGCTGGCTTGGCCCGTAAACACCCAGCGGTGCGTGCGTGTTCCAGTAGCGATCCAGGTCCTGCAGGAACCGGTGAATGGGCTCACCCTCCACGTTGTGGTGAATCAGGGCCTTCGGGAGGCGCTCCGCCACCTTGCTTGGGTTTTCAAGCCCGTTCAGCCGAAGCGACACGGTGAACCAGACCGGGGCCTCCGGCGAGAGAGTGACCCAGCTGGCGAGCCGGCCAATCTCGTCGCAGGTGCCTTCAATCAGGAGCCCACCGGGAGCAAGTCTGCTCTGCATCATTGCCCAGGCGGCTGGAACCTCGGCCTCGCTGTACTGCCTGAGGACGTTGAACGCCCTGATGATGGTGGCCTTGGAGTAAGGCCCAAACTCTGCTGGCAGCGGGGTCTCGAAACCACCGAGCATGAATCGAAGCGATTCGGTGGCAACCGCCAATCCGCGCTCAACCCGCTCGCGCTCAATCTCAACGCCAACCACCCTGCTGCTCGGGTTTGTGGCCTGGCACCGGGCCAGCAGTTCAACAGCGGTGATGGGGCTCCCGCCGTATCCCAGGTCAACGATGATTGGGTTCTCGGCCCGCCGCAGTTCGGGAAGCGCGCAAATGTACCTGTCCACCCTG
>JBJTNC010000204.1:0-4257 GCA_046073865.1 Micrococcales bacterium
TGACCTGCAGCTCGACGACTTCAACCGCATCGCGGACCGCGTGCCACACCTGGGTGACCTGAAGCCTTTCGGACAGTACGTGATGGCAGACGTTGACCGCGTTGGCGGTGTGCCGGTTCTCATGAAGGCGCTGCTCGACGCAGGTCTGCTGCACGGCGATGCCCTCACCGTGACCGGCAAGACCGTTGCCGAGAACCTGGCCGGAATCAACCCGCCTGACCCAGACGGCAAGATCATCCGTGCTCTGAACAACCCAATCCACCACACCGGTGGAATCGCAATCCTCAAGGGCAGCATGGCTCCTGGCGGTGCGGTTGTGAAGACCGCCGGCTTCGACGCCGAACTCTTCACCGGTCCGGCACGCGTCTTCGAGCGCGAGGCAGCCGCCATGGAGGCCCTCACCGAGGGCAAGATCTCCGCTGGCGACGTAGTGGTCATTCGCTACGAGGGCCCTAAGGGTGGCCCAGGTATGCGCGAGATGCTCGCCATCACCGGAGCCATTAAGGGTGCGGGACTGGGCAAGGATGTTCTACTATTGACAGACGGACGATTCTCAGGCGGCACAACCGGCCTTTGCATCGGCCACATTGCGCCAGAGGCCACCGAAGGTGGACCAATCGCTCTGGTTCGCGATGGAGACTTGATTCGAGTTGACATCGCCGCTCGTTCGCTCGAACTACTCGTTGAGCCTGAAGAGCTGGAAGCCCGTAAAGCAGACTGGGCGCCTCTTCCACCGCGCTATACCCGTGGCGTGCTCGCGAAGTACTCGCGTCTCGTGCACTCGGCCTCCGAGGGTGCGTACTGCGGCTAGTTCGTTCCACTAATCCGTTTACGTTTTAGCAACGAGGTTTATTTAAATGTCCAATGAGGTTCTCACCGGCGCGCAGGCGATCGTTCGCTCGCTCGAAATGCTGGGAATTGAGCACGTCTTTGGGTTGCCGGGTGGCGCCATTCTGCCAACCTACGACCCACTGATGGACTCCAAGAAGATTCGCCACATCCTGGTGCGTCACGAGCAGGGTGCAGGCCACGCTGCCGAGGGTTACGCCAGCGCATCGGGCAAGCTCGGCGTGTGCATCGCCACCTCCGGCCCCGGCGCAACCAACCTGGTTACCGCCATCGCTGACGCCTACCTTGACTCGGTTCCGCTGCTGGCCATCACCGGCCAGGTTGGTTCCAAGCTGATTGGTACCGACGCCTTCCAGGAGGCCGACATCGTGGGAATCACGATGCCGATCACCAAGCACTCGTTCCTGGTTTCGCGCGCGGAGGATATCCCGGAGACCATCGCTGCCGCAGCACTGATTGCAACCACCGGCCGCCCAGGCCCGGTTCTGGTTGACATCACCAAGGATGCGCAGCAGGGTTCGGCGCCTTTCGTTTGGCCTCCAAAGATTGAGCTGCCTGGCTACAAGCCTGTGACCAAGCCGCACGGCAAGCAGATTCAGGCCGCAGCCGCCATGATTGCCGAATCCAAGAAGCCTGTGCTCTACGTTGGCGGTGGCGTGGTTCGCGCCGGGGCCTCCCGTGAGCTGGCCAAGCTGGCACAGCTGACCAACGCGCCTGTGGTTACCACTCTGATGGCCCGCGGCGCCTTCCCAGACACCAACCCTCAGAACCTCGGCATGCCGGGAATGCACGGAACTGTTCCCGCGGTCACCGCGCTGCAGAAGGCCGACCTCCTCATCACCCTCGGTGCCCGCTTCGATGACCGCGTCACCGGTGACGCCAAGAGCTTCGCGCCAAACGCCAAGGTCATTCACGTTGACATCGACCCGGCTGAGATTGGCAAGATTCGCTTCGCGGACGTGCCAATCGTTGGCGACGCCAAGGAAGTAATCAACGAGCTGAACGCAGAGCTCGGCACCGTATTCGGCGGCAAGGCTCCAGAACTGAAGGACTGGTGGCAGTTCCTCGATGGCCTCAAGGAGCGCTACCCACTCGGTTACGTTCCAGCCAACGATGGCAAGCTCAGCCCACAGCACGTGATTCAGCGCATCGGTGAGCTGAGCGGCCCGGAGGCCGTATTCGCCGCCGGCGTTGGTCAGCACCAGATGTGGAGCGCACAGTTCATCAAGTACGAGCGCCCAAACGCCTGGCTCAACTCGGGTGGTGCCGGAACCATGGGTTACTCGGTCCCCGCGGCCATGGGCGCCAAGGTTGCTCAGCCGGACCGTCTGGTCTGGTCCATCGATGGCGACGGCTGCTTCCAGATGACCAACCAGGAGCTGGCCACCTGCGCCATCAACAACATTCCAATCAAGGTTGCCATCATCAACAACTCTTCGCTTGGAATGGTTCGCCAGTGGCAGACCCTGTTCTACAACGAGCGCTACAGCAACACCGACCTCCACACCGGCACCGATGCGCTGATGATTCCAGACTTCGTGAAACTGGCGGAGGCCTACGGCTGCCTCGGCATTCGCGTTGAGAAGGAAGACGAAATCGACGCCGTAATCAAGCTGGCCATCGAAACCAACGACCGCCCGGTCGTCATTGACTTCATCGTGAGCCGTGACGCCATGGTTTGGCCGATGGTTGCCGCCGGTGTTTCCAACGACGACGTCAAGTACGCTCGCGACGCCGCCCCGGTCTGGGACGGAGAGGAGTAAGCCATGAGCCGTCACGTACTCTCACTTTTGGTTGAAGACCGCCCTGGTCTTCTCACCCGCGTTGCCGGCCTGTTCGCACGCCGTGGCTTCAACATCGAATCGCTGGCCGTTGGTCAGACCGAGATCGATGGTCTCTCGCGCATCACCGTTGTGGTTGGTGTTGAGGGCGCTCCGCTGGAACAGGTGACCAAGCAGCTGAACAAGCTCATCAACGTGATTAAGGTGGTTGAGCTGGAGCCGGACCAGGCCGTGCAGCGCGACCACATGCTCATCAAGGTGCGCACAGATTCCGCCACTCGTGGTCAGGTTCTAGAAGCGGTAACCTTGTTTAGGGCCCGCGTCATCGATGTTGTTTCAGACGCGGTAATCATTGAGGTCACCGGAGACTCTGCCAAGTGCGCCGCCTTCATCAGGGTTTTGGAGCCGTTCGGCATTAAAGAGATGGTCCAGTCTGGCGTGTTGGCCATGGGACGCGGTTCCAAGTCCATCACCGAGAAGGTTCTCAAGTAACAAACCAAAAACTTCAAAGTTTCAAACACTTCCAACTAATAAGGAGAAAAACAGTGGCAGAAATCTATTACGACAAGGACGCAGATCTTTCGATCATCCAGGGTCGCAAGGTTGCAGTCATCGGTTACGGTTCGCAGGGTCACGCGCACTCGCTCAACCTGAAGGACTCGGGCGTTGACGTTGTCGTTGGTCTGCAGCCAGGCTCGAAGAGCCGCGCAGCCGCCGAGGAGCAGGGCCTGAAGGTCGTCACTCCTGCCGAGGCAGCCGAGTGGGCCGACGTAATCATGATCCTCACCCCAGACCCAGCTCAGCGTCACCTCTACAGCGCTGACATCGAGAAGCACCTCACCGCAGGCAAGGCTCTCGTATTCGGCCACGGCTTCAGCATCCGCTACGGCTACATCAAGCCACCAGCCGACGTAGACGTATTCCTGGTAGCTCCAAAGGGTCCAGGTCACCTGGTTCGCCGCGAGTTCCAGGCCGGCAAGGGTGTTCCAAACCTCATCGCCGTTGAGCAGGACGCAACCGGCAAGGCATTCGACCTGGCCCTGTCCTACTCCAAGGCAATTGGTGGAACCCGTGCGGGCACCATCAAGACCACCTTCACCGAGGAGACCGAGACCGACCTGTTCGGTGAGCAGGCTGTTCTCTGTGGTGGCGCATCGCAGCTGATCCAGTACGGTTTCGAGACCCTGACCGAGGCCGGTTACCAGCCTGAGGTTGCCTACTTCGAGGTTCTGCACGAGCTGAAGCTCATCGTTGACCTCATGTACGAGGGTGGCATTGCCAAGCAGCGCTGGTCGGTTTCGACCACCGCCGAGTATGGCGACTACATCTCGGGCCCACGCGTTATTGGCCCAGAGGTCAAGGAGCACATGCGCGATGTCCTCACCGACATCCAGGATGGCACCTTCGCTCGTCGTTTCATCACCGACCAGGATGCTGGCGCCCCAGAGTTCCTAGCACTCCGCGCTAAGGGCGAGGCTCACCCAATCGAGAAGGTTGGCCGCGAACTGCGCAAGCTGTTCTCGTGGTTGCGTAAGTCAGAAAACGAAGCAGACTTCGTTGAAGGTTCAGCCGCTCGCTAAGTCGAAGACTGCGCTAAACCCCGTCACTTCGGTGGCGGGGTTTTGTG
>JBJTNC010000205.1:0-2224 GCA_046073865.1 Micrococcales bacterium
GGGCCAATGAGGAACGCGATTATGCTCGCCACAATTCCAATCACCAGACCGACAATCGCCAACTGGTTGTTGTTGTCGTTGCGTTCATCGCGGTCGCCGCCAAAAACTCCACCCCAGAACGCCATGCGCATCGCCATGTCGGCGATGATACCGATGGCGCTGACCAGACCAAAGACGATGGTGCTGACACGGATGTCGTAGTTCTTGACGTGGCTCATCTCGTGAGCCATAACGCCCTCCAGCTCCTTGTCATCCATGATGGCAAGCAGGCCGGTGGTAGCCGCCACGATGGCGTGCTTTGGGTCGCGGCCGGTGGCGAAGGCGTTTGGCGCTGGGTCGTTGATGATGTACACCTTGGGCATTGGCATGCCCTCGGTGATGGCCAGGTTCTCAACGGTGTTCCAGAGGCGAGGATTGTCCTGCTTCTGAATCTGCTGCGCGCCGGACATTGCAACGGCCAGCGAGCCCGCGGCGAAGTACTGGATTGTGGCGTAGCCGGCGGCAAACAGAATGATCATGATTGCTGCCGAGCCGTTGCCAGAAACCTGACCCCACCACAGCGAAAGCCCGGCGATGAGCGCCACGAAGAGGCCAATAATCAGAACGGTGTTGCGCTTGTTAGCTGCAATAGCCCGATACATCGGTGTGAAATCTCCCTAAAACGGCTTGGTTAGAACTTGACCTGCGGTGCGTCCTGAATGGCGGCAGGGTCTGCAACCTCAAAGAACTCGCGCGCGGCAAAGCCAAGGTTCTTGGCGAAGGTGTTGTTTGGGAAGGTCTTGATCTTGGTGTTGAACTCGCGCACACCACCGTTGTAGAAGCGGCGGGCGGCCATGATCTTGTCCTCGGTGTCGCTCAGCTCAGACTGCAGGGCGAGGAAGTTCTGGTTGGCCTGCAGCTGAGGGTAGGCCTCAGCAACGGCGAACAGGCTCTTCATGGCGCCGGCGAACTGACCATCGGCCTTGGCGGCGTCAGCTGGGTGAGCAAGCACCTGAGGCGAAACGGTTGCCGCGCGAGCCTTGGTTACGTTGTCGAAGACGTCCTTCTCGTGGGCGGCATAGCCCTTCACGGTCTCGATCAGGTTAGGAATGAGGTCTGCTCGGCGCTTCAGCTGAACAGTGATGTCGCTCCAGGCCTCATCAACGCGCACGTTGAGAGTGACCAGCCCGTTGTAGGTTGACCACAGGTAGAGGCCAACAATAACAACCAGACCAACAAGTACCCAGATTGCAATATCCATTTAGGTTTACTCCCGGATGCCGAGGCGACGCCCACTTGGCGTCTGCCAGCCCACCTGCGGCAGGTGGCATCCGTTCATATGCTACGGCCAGGGCCAGACTCTTTAGTGAGTTCATAGGAAACTCTCAGATTGCCTAGAGCGAACAGGCTCCCGATGACCCTTTGCGGTGAATTTCACCAAATCCGTTTCTTATTATTTACATTTCGCCTATTTTGTATAAAATAAGAAACAAATGCGCAAGAAAATACAAGTCACCGATGAAAGACCAACTCAGGCACTGGCTGCCCTGGGCGAATTCATCCGTGCGCTCCGCAAGCAACAGAAGCTTTCGGCCGAAGTCGTAGCCGAAGCTTCCGGGATTTCTCGCATCACGCTCCACCGCATTGAGAACGGCGCACCATCCGTATCGGCTGGAGCGTACGCATCGGTACTCAACGCTTTGGGCACGCAAATCACCTCCGAGGCCCTTGCCAAGGGCCAGTTCCAAATTCCGGAACAGGTCTTTGTCGACCAATACGCAGGCCTGAGGCAGATAACGTGGCAGTTGAGGCCAGGCACAGCTCTCACGCCATCGGAGGCATGGCACACCTACCAAGCTCAGTGGCGGCACCTCGATCAGAACCTACTCAAAGAGTCTGAGATTCAACTCATTGATGCGCTGGAACTGAAGTTCGGTCCGCTTTACCGTGTTTGAGAGACCTCGCCATCGCGCCATTTTTGCAGCCCTAGGTGCTCTGGACGCCGAGGTCCTAGGGCAACACGAATGCGCGTTTGGCGGAGGCACAGCAATTGCCATGCTCCACGGTGAGTTTCGCGAATCGGTGGATATCGACTTCATAGTGTCCAACACAAAAGGTTACAGCGCACTGCGTGACCTGGTTCGGCGCGGCGGGTTCCAGACGCTGTTGCGGGCCGACCAGGCCGCGATATCGGATTTCACACCCTTCACGCACGACCAATACGGCATTCGCGGCAGAGTTCGAG
>JBJTNC010000206.1:0-4942 GCA_046073865.1 Micrococcales bacterium
CCTCGAAGCCTGGAACCAGGCGGTGGTAGCTGTTTCCGGTTGGGTTGGTGAATGCCAACAGCGATGGAGCGTGCTTCAGGATTCCACCGATGTACCAGCGTGCGAGGTCCGAAAGGCCACCGTAGCCGTTCTCGTCGTAGAACAACGGCTTGCCATCCTTCCAGAGCGACTGGTGGACGTGCATGCCGGAACCGTTGTCACCAAACAGTGGCTTTGGCATGAAGGTTGCGGTCTTGCCGTAGGAGTGTGCGACGTTCTTGACGATGTACTTGAACTTCAAGATGTCGTCGGCGGCGCGGAGCAGGGTGTCGAATCGGTAGTTGATCTCGCCCTGACCTGCGGTACCCACCTCGTGGTGGCTGCGCTCGACGGAGAGACCAGCGGCCTCAAGCTCTAGCACGATGCTGTCGCGCATGTCTGCGTGCTGGTCAACTGGCGAAACTGGGAAGTAGCCACCCTTGTAAGGGGTCTTGTTGGCGAGGTTTCCGCCCTCTTCCTCGCGGCCCGAGTTCCAGGCTGCCTCGGAGGAGTCGATGAAGTGCATGGCGCTGTTCTGCTTGACCTCGTAGCGTACGTCATCGAAGATGAAGAACTCGGCCTCAGGGGCGAAGAATGCGGTGTCGGCGATGCCGGTGGTAGCAAGGTAGGCCTGAGCCTTCTTGGCAACCTGGCGTGGGTCCTTGTGGTAGATCTCACCGTTGCGTGGGTTGTAGATGTCGAAGACCATGTTGAGGGTCTTCTCTACGCGGAATGCGTCCAGGTAGGCGGTGGTTACGTCTGGGATGAGCTGCATGTCCGACTCGTGGATCGAGGCAAACCCGCGGATGGACGAACCATCGAACAGCTGGCCATCGACGACGAAGTCCTCGTCAATCATGCTTGCAGGGAGGTTGAAGTGCTGCTGCACACCAGGAAGGTCAGTGAAGCGAACATCGAGGAACTTAACGTCGTTGTCCTTGATGTACTTGACTACCTCAGAGGCGGTCTTGAACATAGGGAAATCCCTTCAAAAGGTGGTGGGGAGTCAGGCGAGCCATTACGCCTAAACTCAAGTTTAGTCTCCGCCACCGTATTGTCGGGGTTCGCGAATGTTTCGGTCATGTAAAAAGTTTTGCCACGGAGGCAGTGACCTAGGCTTGAATCATGGCGAAAACCCTGAATCGAATCGGCCTGCCCGTATCCGGGCCAGGATCGCTGGCAACCATGCCTCGACGCGTGTTGGCGATTTTCATCGACTGGGGCTGCGCGAGCCTTCTCTCTTACGCATTCTTTCAGTACGACAACGTCGCGACTCTCTTGATTTTTGTGGCGACTCAGTATCTATTCGTTCTCTTCTTCAACGCTAGCCTCGGACACCTTCTCGCAGGTCTGCGAGTCATCAGACTGGATAGACCTGCGCCAGTGGGGGCCTGGAAGTCTTTGATTCGAGTAGTCCTGCTGGCGCTGGTTATTCCCGTTGCGGTTTGGGACGCAGATGGAAGAGGGCTGCACGACAAGATTGCCGGTACAGCCCTCATCAGACGCTAGGTTTTAGCGCGGTTTCGACATTCCCCGCATGCGCTTTGGGTCGATTCCCTTCGGAACCGGAATGTTCATCTTCATCGTCGATAGACGGCGGTTGATCTCTCCGAGCTCGGCAGTGCGCACAACGCGCTTCAACTTGAAGATGGTTTTGCTAACGTCGCGAAGCGCGACCGAGTGCTCATCGTTGCAAACCCAGATGACGCTAACCGGAACTCCGCTGGCCACCTTGGTTAGTCGACGCTTTTCGTCTTCAACAAGGCGTGAAACCGAGGAGCGGTGTCCCTCGGCGATTAGAACAATCCCACCGCGGCCGGAAAGTCTGTAGACCAGATCCTTGCTCTTTGCGTTGATGGCAACCGGCTCCTCGGAGCCGCTCCAGCCACGCTTGAGAATTGTGCTCATGATGGCGCCAACGGCTCCTGGCTGACCCTCAATTCGACTGAATGCCATGCGCTCCGCGCGTCGGCTGAGCACCGCGCTAAACGTAACCGCCGCGGCTACAACCGCCAGAATCCAGTACACGATTGTGCCGAACAGGTTCCCTGCAAAGATTGCCAGCAAAACACCCAGCAGGAGCACTCCAGCACCGAAACCAGCCGCCATTGGCAGCGCCTGCTTGTCGGTTTTTACCGTTAGTTTCCAGATCTCCCAGATCTGCGAGTAGCGTCCCTGTGCCTTGTTCTTGTCTTTAGCCATTGTTTTAGGATACTGGTTAGACGGCCTGAGAGAAGCCAAGCGCGGCGTCGGCGAGGTGTTTCAGGTTGTCTGGAATCTCGCGTCCCTTCGCCACCATAGACTGCGCCCAGAGGCGGCCGGCTCGGTAGGAGGAGCGAACCAGCGGACCGCTCAGAACACCCAGGTAACCCATTGCTTCGGCAGCATTTTTGAGCTCGACAAATTCCTCGGGCTTGACCCAGCGTGAGATCGGGTGGTGGCGCACCGATGGGCGCAGGTACTGCGTGATGGTGATGATGTCGGTGCCCGCGTCACGAAGTGCCTGGAGGGCTTCCAGAATCTCATCGTTGGTTTCGCCCATTCCGAGAATGAGGTTCGACTTGGTGACCATGCCGGCGTTGCGCGCCTGTGTGATTACATCAAGTGAGCGCTCGTAGCGGAAAGCTGGACGAATCTCTTTGAAGATGCGGGGAACAGTTTCGAGGTTGTGCGCAAACACCTCTGGCTTTGCGTCGAATACCTGCTGCAGCAGTTCCGGTTTTCCGCTGAAGTCGGGCACCAGAATCTCCACACCGGTTCCTACCGACTGCTGGTGAATCTGGCGAATGGTCTCCGCGTACAGCCACGCACCCTCGTCTTCGAGGTCGTCGCGGGCCACTCCAGTTACAGTCGCGTAACGCAGCTCCATCTTGGCAACCGATTCACCAACACGTCGAGGTTCATCGGCGTCAAATGCAGCTGGCTTACCGGTATCAATCTGGCAGAAGTCGCAGCGTCGCGTGCACTGTGAGCCACCGATTAGGAATGTCGCTTCGCGGTCTTCCCAGCACTCGAAAATGTTAGGGCAACCCGCCTCCTGGCAAACGGTGTGCAGGTTCTCGCCCTTTACCAGGCTCTGAAGCGCCGTGTACTCCGGCCCCATCTTGGCCCGAGTCTTAATCCACTCGGGTTTCTTTTCGATCGGGGTCTCGGAGTTCCTTACCTCGATGCGGAGCAGCTTCTTTGGTGCGTCATTCATTGCTTTACCTTATAGATCTTGTCTAGGTGTTTCTGAACCTGCTCGGCGGCCATTGCGGGAGTTATCTCGCGGCCGAGTTGCTGGGTCAAAGTTGTGGTGCCGGCATCCTTGATGCCGCAGGCGATAATGGTCTCGTACGGGGCGAGCGAGTTATTGCAGTTGAGCGCAAATCCGTGCATCGTCGTGTGGTCACTAACACGGATTCCGATAGCGGCCACCTTGAGGTGTGAACCGTCCGGTTGCGGCACCCAAACTCCGCTTCGACCCTCGACGCGTTCCGTTTTCAGTCCAAAGTCAGCAATGGTGTCAATCAGAACCTGCTCCAGCCATCTGACATAGCCCACCACATCGATGGGCCTAGGCAACGCCATGATTGGATAACCAACAAGCTGCCCGGGGCCGTGCCAGGTGATTTTTCCGCCACGGTTGGTTTCGATTACTGGAGTGCCATCCTGCGGCAGTTCCTCGCCCTCTGTGCGCTTACCTGCTGTGTAAACAGGCGTGTGCTCGAGAAGAATAACGGTGTCTTCACGCGTGCCAGCGGCCACCTGCCCGTGAATCTCGTATTGGAGACTCAGGCCGTCCTCGTATGACACGAAATCCGGCGCAAGGCCCTGGATGAGAAATTGCGTCATTCCTTGATTTAGCTCTCTAAAAGTGCCGAGTTTTCCACAACTGACTGCTGCTGGAAACACCCACCTATCCCATTCTGCCACCATGGGCTTCTAGGTGAGTGAGGGGAATGAAAACAAAATCACTGGTTACGCTCGAGGCCGAATTGTCTAAGTTATGGTCGGCCAATAGCGTTGGCGTTCTGGACAGAGATGAGCGCGGGGTCTTTTACCTAAATGAGCCCGTGAAGGGCATGTTTTCAGCTCGGGAAGGCTTCGTTACTCATCCAACTCGGAGGCCAAAGCGTAGAGCGCACCTTGTTGTTGTCGGCGTAGCTGTATCTTCCTTTTTCGCGGTGTTCGTGACATTCCAGGTGCCCAAAAACGTCCTAGGGGCCAAGCCACCAACCGGGTCATCGATTTCATCACCCGCTATACCCTCGTGTCTAGTTGACTGGGTGAGTCTTAGGCCCATGGAGCAGGATTCCATGAGTCTAGGTTCTACAGAACTGACTCTTCTGCGTGACATCGTCATCGGTGGCGTTAGGCAGCAGACCATTGCCACCAGCTGCGGGGGAGCGCACGCCAACTTCTCCGTTACTTTCATAAAGCAGGGTTCGGATTGGAAAGAAAAGGGTGCGATCCCAGTGGAATCGCACCCTTAGCTTGAGGGGTCTAGGTTACAGGCCTAGGTTTGCCTCGAAGTTGGCCTGCTCAAGGCGCTGCTTGACAGCGACCAGGAAGCGGCTGGCATCTGCGCCGTCAACCAGACGGTGGTCGTAACTCAGAGCAAGATAAACCATGCTGCGGATTCCGATCGACTCGTTGCCGTCTGCGTCAACAACAACCGCTGGTCGCTTGCTGACAACGCCGGTGCCGAGAATCGCAACCTGTGGAAGGAACACGACAGGCGTGTCGAACAGAGCGCCGCGCGAGCCGGTGTTCGTCAGGGTGAAGGTTCCACCCTGCAGCTCGTCCGGGGTCAGCTTGTTGCTGCGAACGCGCTCAGCCTTGTCTGCGATGGTCTGCGCAATCTGCGAGATGTTGAGAGTCGATGCGTCACGAATAACTGGGGTCAGAAGTCCACGCTCGGTGTCCACCGCAAACGAGATGT
>JBJTNC010000207.1:0-12467 GCA_046073865.1 Micrococcales bacterium
GAGGCCGAGGCCAGGCAGAAGGCTCAGAAGTAAATGTCGCCAAGATTGGCAGCGCTAAGAAGCACGCACCCCTGGTTGGTGCGCCTGCTTGCGCTACCTGCTCTAATCCTCGTGGGGGTAACCATGGCCGCAACCAGCTCCATGGCTGATGGTCAGGGCGACATCACCGTCTCTGTGAATGTTGTCGATTCCAGCCCAACCAATGTGCCAACCGCCCAGACCGTTTCGCTGACCAGCGGGCAGTCGATCACCAGCGCAAAGGTGGAAATTGTTCTCGTAGGTTTGGAGCCCTATTCGCTGGTTCAGATTTACGCGCAATCAACACCGGTCCTCATCGCCAGCGGGTTCGCCGATAAGTTGGGAACCTTCCGCGCGCTGGCTAGCTTGCCACCAACGCTCGAGGCCGGAAGCCACTCTGTGGTTGCCTCCGCGCAGAAGAAGGGGCAGACCGCGCCAACCCTGGTCAGCTTGGTTCAGTTTGTTGTTAGCACCAACGGCACACTGACCAACACCACCAAGGGCACGAAGGGCTACAAGCCCGGAAGCGGATCCGGATCGGGTGTCACCGAGAGCCCGGCTCCCTCCACAACCGCGGTGCCGCAGGAGATCCTCGACGGCGTGCTTTTTGTTGGTGGATTGGGCATGGATGCAACTCCCAACCTCAGCCCGGCGGGCCCCGGAGCAACCGCGCGTTTCACCCTGATGAACGCCTACAAGCGCGCCTACACCTTGTCTGTCGATGAGACGGTCAAGGCTTGGGGCGTGGGTCAAATCAGCAGGGTGTCCAACTACTCGGTCACCAACCTAAAGCCCCGGGAAGCCAGAACCATCCTGAGGCGGATTCCCCGAATTGGCCAGTGGGGTCTCTACACGGTGGACCTAACCGTAACCCCGCCAGCCAAGCTGGATGCCTTGACTTTACCTGAGGTTCACCGTCAGTCAGTAGTTTTAGTTGTCCCGCTGCTACCCGTTTTGGTGTTGCTGATTTTGGTTGCGATAGAGCTGATTCGCAGGTCTTTTTTGATGCCTTATCTGCGCGGGAGAAGACTATTGCAGAACCTGTTAGTTGAGCCGGAGGTGAGGGGCAATGAGTAGAAGAGCGGTCGTAAAGGCTCCAAAGGCCCCAAAGAGCATCAACCAGGCCGCCAAGATCATGGCGCTCGCCAAGCTTGAATCTGAGTCGAGATACGCCCCTCTCACCGACGGCCAGCGACTGGTAAAAAACATCGTTGCCATGCTGGGACTGCTTCTCGCGGCATTTCTTATCTACGTGGTTGGCTTCAGCCAGATTTTCCACATGGTGAACCAGCAGCAGCTGCGCGGCGCTTTCCGAGAGCAGCTGGCTCAGGCGATCGCCCCAACCGGCGAGGTTGACTACAACAACGTCATGCTCGAGCAGGGCGCCCCGGTAGCGGTAATACAGATTCCTGCCATTCACGTCAACGAGGTTGTCGTCGAGGGAACCGACTCGGGAACCCTGACCCTCGGCCCCGGTCACCGACGCGACACCGTGATGCCGGGTCAGGCTGGCACATCGGTGCTTATGGCACGGGCTTGGTCGTACGGAGGCCCTTTCAATCAGCTTCAGAGCCTCAGCCCGGGAAGCAAAATAAATGTCATCACGGGCCAGGGCAAGAGCACCTACGAGGTGCTCGGCGTACGCTACCAGGGCGACTACACGCTGCCAACCATCGGTGCTGGTGAAGGGCGACTAATGCTTCTCACCTCGCGAGGAGCGCCATTCATGCCCTCCGGTGTGCTGCGTCTGGACGCCAAACTCGTCTCCACCACAAAGGCCACGGGAGTGGTGCTATCGAACATTTTCACCTTGCCAAAGCAGGAGCGCGAGATGGGATTCGATCTGCGATTCGCCTGGGCCCTGGCCTTCGCGCTGCAGTTCCTGATCATCGTGGCACTGCTGGCCGTGTGGAGCGCCCGAAAAGTGAAACCCGCACAGCTTTACCTAGTTTTTGCACCGCTCACCCTCTTCGCACTCGCCCTGGTCATGGACCAGGTGGTCAAGGTGCTACCTAACCTGCTGTAGAAAGGCCATCATCGATGGAGACACAAACCAAACTGGCAACACTGGAGGGCCGAAACGTATCCGCCTGGTTCGGAGACCGCAAGGTCCTCGACCGAGTTTCGTTGACCATGCCCGCCGGAGTCATCACGGCGCTCATCGGCCCGTCCGGCTGCGGTAAGTCCACCTTCCTGCGCATTCTGAACCGAATGCACGAGCTGGTCCCATCGGCGGCAATGTCCGGCGAGGTACTGCTGGACGGGCAGGACATTTACGACCCAACCCGCAAACTGACGGAGGCCCGCGCCCACATTGGCATGGTGTTCCAGAAGCCAAACCCGTTCCCCGCGATGTCCATCTACGACAACGTTGTCGCAGGCCTTAAGCTGACCGGCACCAACGTGAGCCGCGATGAGAAAGACGAACTGGTGGAGACCAGCCTGCAGCGAGCCGGGCTGTGGAAAGAGGTCAAGGATCGACTCAGGGCCCCGGGCGGTGGTCTTTCGGGTGGTCAGCAGCAGCGCCTCTGCATCGCTAGGTCGCTCGCCGTGAAGCCGCGAGTTCTGCTAATGGACGAGCCATGTTCCGCGCTGGACCCAACCTCAACCCGTGTGATCGAAGAGACCATGCTCGAGCTGGTTGAGGACGTCACCATCGTGATTGTTACCCACAACATGCAGCAGGCGCAGCGCGTCTCCCAGCAGTGTGCATTCTTCCTGGCCTCGCAGGGAACCCCGGGCGGCATCGTGGAGTACGGCGACACCGAGCGCCTGTTCACCTCGCCGATCGACCCACGCACCAACGACTACGTCAACGGCCGCTTCGGATAAACCAGCGGCTAAAGTTTTGGGGCGCATCCAGTGTGGGTGCGCCTCTTCGCTTTTGCTGCTAGTTTGCAGGCACCGTGGCGAACACCAGGTAGCCGCCCGCAGCCAGGCTGTACTTGTAAACGGCCGGCAGTTTTACGGCCTTTCCGGTGGCGATGTTGAACAGCGAACCCGGAGCACTGCCGAAGATTGCCTTGGAGTTCTTCACGTTCTTGGCCCCCAGGTTTGCCAGTACAATGACCGTGTTCGATCCGCTGGTGCGCTGGAACCCGAGCACGCCGGGGTTTCCGGTCTGGAAGGTCTGGATGGTGCCCTCGGTTGGGCCCGACCAGAGCGCCTGGTTCTTGGCCTTCAGTGCGATGAAGCTCTTGAAAATGGCGGTGGTGGCCGCGTTTCCGGGCCACTTTAGCGAACCCTTGTTACCGATGGCGAACGCCGCCGAGTTACCAATTTCCTGCCCGTTGAACAGGATGGTGTTTCCCGGGAGAGTAAAGGTGAGGAGGCTGATGGCGTTTGCGTTCTTTCCGTAAACCTTCACCTCCGAACCCTGACCGCTGCTTGTGAAGTCGGTGGTTACAAAGTTCAGCGGCATCCACGCCGTGTTAGCCGGAGTCTGCAGAGAGTTTAGGGAGTCCGCAAACTGTGCCAGCGTGGTGGCGCCACTCTTGAGGTTTAGCAAACGGGTGGCCAGCGACTGGTTGTAGCCGGTGTCAAAACTGTTGACCTTCAGGTCGGCGTGAGTGTCCTCATCTGCAATCCAGGCGAGGCCAGGCTTGGCTGCGTTCAGAACCGCGGTGGCCGTGTCCCAGAAGTCGGCTGGGATCTGCGATGCGTAGGCGCAGTCGAAGCCATCGATGCCGTAGCTGGTGACCCACCACTTCATGGCCGCGATCATCGCCGAACGCATCGATGAGTTGGAGTAGTCGAGCAGGGCCTTATCGGTGTTGGTGGAACCGGCTGGCGACTGTATGGTGCCGTTCACAGAGACGTACCAGTCCGGGTGTGCCGAAATCCAACCGTTCAACCAACCGGTGCTCTGGGCGTTCCAGCCGACAATCACCTTCATGCCCTGCGAGTGCATGTAGTCAACCAGGTAGCGGAACTCGGTTCCCGTACCCAGGTCCGTGTTGAAAGCCTGGTAGTCGTCCACGGCGTACGGAGAACCCAGGTTGCCGGCGTGGGTGGCTCCGGCCGAGATTGGGGTGAGCGGGCTGAAGTCAACCACCCTTATGCCCAGCTTCTTCAGCCTTGGCAGCTGATCCCGGAAACCCTGAATGCTTCCCGGGGCGCTGAAGTTCCTCACGTTTACGTGGTACACCGTGTTCCCGTAGAGCCAGCTCGGGGTGTTCACTGGGACGATTGGCGGAATGGTCTCGGTTGGTGTTGGGGTTGGCGTTGCCGTTGGCGTTGGGGTGGTCGGGGTTGGCGTAGGTGTTGGGGTGGTCGGGGTTGGCGTCGGTGTTGGGGTGGTCGGGGTTGGTGTCGGTGTCGGGCTAGTCGTTGGGGGAGTGGTTTGGGTCCCTGTGGGTGCCGGGTCAGCGGTCCAGGTTCCCGACTGCGCCGAAGTGATTGTGATGTACCGGTAGGAGGTCCACAGGGTGGTGAGACCGTCATCCTTGGTGCAGGAAATTCCAAACGAGAGCGGGTTGTCGGTTTGGTTGATGAACTTTAGGGTCTGACCCTTCCAGACACCGTTCGTGGTTGCCGATAGCTTCATCAGCGGTTCTAGAACTGTGGTTGTTCCAGGCACGAACGCGCCGGTCAGGTAGGCCAGGTAGTTGTTACGGCCTTGACGCTCGGTTCCGCGCTTGGCCACGAAAACATAGGTTCCGGTGGAATCGGCTGGGCAGTAGAAGGGGGCGGTTACGTCGGTGGTGGAGTTGGAGCCAACCACGTTGTCCAGCCAGTTGAACTGGACGGTGGAATCGGCGTAGGTCGCAGCGGCACCAGTTCCCGGGTCAACGAAGAAGTGCAGAGCCTGGTCGGAGTCGTTGGTAACCGCCTGAGCCGGAACCTGACCACTGGCAAAAATGGCTAGCGTGCTGGATGCTGCTGCAACGAGTGCGACGATTTTGGAGGTGCGCATTTGGTTTCCTTAGTGGTAAAAAATCTGGATGCCGCCGGCGGCCTGGATGCTGGCGTGACGATAGGACACCCAAAGCACCTTGCCGCCGTTGTTTGTGGTGCAGGCCAGGCCGATGCTGAAGTTGCCGCCAATCGAGTGGATGTAGCGTGGGCCGGGCTGACCGGAGACCATGCCCGAGGGCTTGAGGTTGGCCTCAAGCACCTTTGTGGTTCCCGGCATGAAGGCCGACTGACCGTAGGCCGGCCAGTAGAGCAACCCCTTGCGCTCCTGTCCGGGGTAAGAGAGGAAAACGAAAGCCTCCGTGGACTCCGCCGGGCAGTCCACCGGAGTGGAGAGGGACTGATCGCTTCCCGAGTTGATCAGGTTGTCGGTCCAACCGAAGCTGGTGACCGTGCTCGGTTTGTCGTTCACCCAGATGTGCAGGCTGGCGTTCGAGTCGTTGGCGGGGAACTGACTGTTCTGGTACAGGGCAAACCCGGCCACCGCGATGAAAGCAACGGCGACGCCGGCGGCCAAAATCTTGATCCAGACCGACAGCGCGGCCACACGATTCCAGAGTTTTTTCATAACCATCCAACGCTACGGAAGGAGGGTTAACGCGCCCCTAAAAATAGGTGTCCAATGGGTGCCGTTAGTTCCCGGAATCAGACTTCTTTGGGGTGCGAACCAGCCTGCTTGGGCTTGCGAATCAGCGCCAGCACGCCAATCACGAAACCAGCCACCATCAGGGTTTCGGTCACGAGCGCGGTGGCGTGCAGAAGCGTGTGCAAAAGCGCATCGTGGGCATCCAGGCCCTGGTTGCCATCGGACAGGCTCAGAACCCGGCCCGCAATTGGCAGGTAGTAGGCGAAGTTGGCGAAAGGATTGGTTGTCAAGGTGTCGGCGCTGTAGTGGACCTCGTCCACCACCATAAGTATTTCGTCGGTAATGAGCATCACGATTGGCGCAACGATGGCGGCCGCGCCTGCCCAGATACGCATGCCAAACCTGAAGAGAACGGCGAGTGCGGCGGGAACCAAAACCAGGTTGAGCACATCGATGGCGAGCCACGCGCCACCCGGAAAATCGAAGCCCTTAGACACGTAAAGGGCAAGCGCAATAACGGACACCAGACCGGCCAGAGCGGCAAACCCAAAGTAGAGGCTCTGCCAAGCTAGCCCCCGTTGCTTGGAGTTGCCCGTTGTTGCGTATGTGGTTGGCTGGTCGGTCACTGTTCCCCCTGGTTGTTCCGGTTTGAATGCTTTTGTGGCTGGATGCTAGTCCGCTAGGCGGCTGGCAATAAGTAGGCCGTCACCAACCGGCGAAAGGGCTGTGACAAAGGAGTCCTGGTTCTTGAAGAATCTGAGGACGTCGCGGAATGTGGCGGTCGCGTCATCGCGCATGGCGGGGTCTGGAACCCTGTCGCGCCAAAGCGCGTGGGGCACAGCCACAACGCCACCTGGGCGCAGCAGTCGCGCGCTCTCGCGAACCTGCTCCTCCAGGGTGTCGCGGTCGGCGTCAAGAACAATCAGGTCGTAGGCGGCGTCTGCCATATTGCTCATCACATCGATGGCGCGGCCACTGATCACGCGCGTCTGGTTTGCCTTGATGCCGGCCTCCGCGAACGCAACCTTCGCCGCGTTCTGGTGCTCCGGCTCAATGTCGATGGTGGCGAGGATTGCGCTCGGTGCGCCCTTGAGCAGATACAGTCCACTAACTCCGGTGCCGGTGCCCGCCTCGATGATTGCTTTGGCTCCAATGCCCGAGGCCAGAACCGCGAGGTGGGATCCAACAGAGGCGGTAACGCACTCAACGCCCAGCTCCTCGGCGCGCATGCGAGCGCGAACAATCGGCTCGCCCTCGTCGACGAATTCTTCAACGTAACGCCAACTGCTGATCTTGTCTACCATCGGTGCTCCAGATAAAAGAATCGCGCGGAATCGCGCCCCTTGGGGAAAGTGTACGGCCGGCGAGCGGCAAACCCGCGGAGGCAGCGGGTAACCTTTAAGAGTGTTCGGCATTGACAGCGAGAAGTTCATCATCCTGGCGGTAATTACCGCTCTGGTGCTGGGCCCCAAGCGCATGCAGGAGTACGCCCGGGTGCTTGCCAGATGGATTCGGCAGCTAAGGGAGTTCGCGGACAACACCCAGAGTCAGCTCAGCGATGAACTGGGCGAAGACCTGGACTGGCGCCAGCTGGACCCTAGGCAGTACGACCCCCGCCGCATCATTCGCGAGGCACTCGCGGAACCCACCGGACACACCGCAGCCGAGGCTGCTGCGGCCAAGACCGCCTCTCGTGCATCGGTTGTCCCGGCAACCGCCGCGGCTGCTCCCATTGTTGCTCTGGCTGCTGGCGAACCAGCCCCGTTCGACTCAGAGGCAACCTAGCGCTGACTTAATAGCCGCCACTAGAGCCTACGCAGCACCCGAGACAGTGTCACCAACAGCGGCGCAATCACGTGGTACTGGCTGGCTTTGGTTGGAAGCTTGAATAGTCCGGTGGCAACGCCAATCGCCTTGGGCTGAGTGAAGCGAAGCAGTCCGTTGTCTCCGTTGCGGCGGCCAATGCCCGAGCGCTTCACGCCACCCATCGGTGATGCCATGCTTCCAAAACTGGCCCTGAAGCCGTCGTTGATATTTACCGAGCCTGCCTCGAGGCGGCGGGCCACCGCCATTGCCTCCGTGGTTGGGCCGATGACGGACGCGTTCAGTCCAAACTCGGAGTCGTTGGCTGCAACAATCGCCTCATCGATGCTCTGGTAGCCGTAAACCTGAATCACGGGCCCAAACACCTCGGAGCGGTGGAGATCGGCGGCGTCGTTGGGTTCCACCACAATTGCGGGCTCCATGAAGAACGGTCCAAACTCCGGCCTGGCCTGGCCGCGCAGCACGGCGAAGCCCTTGGAGCGGGCCTGGTTGACCATTCCGTTGACTCGGTTGAACTGGTTTTCCGAGACCATGCCGCCCATATCGGTGTCGAACTTTGAACCCTTGCCGAAGCTGAGTCTTCCAACCGTGGCATCAAGGATTGCCACCATTTCCTCGAGCTTTTCACCGGGAACCAGGCAGCGTTCGATGCCAACGCAAACCTGACCGGCGTTTGAGGTTGCCGCGGCAACCACGATGTCGGCCGCGCGCTGCAGATCCGCGCCGGGTAGCACGATGGCGGGGTTCTTGCCGCCAAGCTCGAGAGAGTATGGAATCAGTCGGGCCGCTGCGCGCTCGGCAACCAAGCGGCCGGTCGCGGTTGATCCCGTAAAGGCAACGTAGTCAACTGCGTCGGTTACACCGTTTCCGGCCTCTGGGCCAGAGCCCGCAACCACCTGCCAGAGCCCAACCGGTAGCCCGGCCTGCTCGGCTAGGTCTCGCAGGAAAAGCCCGGTTAGCGCAACCTGGTTGTCAACCTTGTGCAGCACGGCGTTTCCTGCGGCCAGCGCTGGAAGCACATCGAAGCAGGGCAGAGCGCAGGGGAAGTTCCAGGGAGTGATAACTCCGACGAGCCCCATCGGCGCGTACTCGAGGTAGTTGCGCACAAAGAGCGGGGCATCGGTTGGCATGCGGCGGGCACGCAGCAGCTTGGGCGCCTTCTTGCCGTAGTGCCGCGCCGCAAAGAGTCCGCCGGCAAAGTCTTCGAAAGCGGCGCCGCGAGACTTTCCGGTTTCAAACTGGATGAGGTCGAGGATGTGCTCGCGATGCTCGACCATGAGGTCGTGAAGGTTGAGAAGTACCTGGGCGCGCTGGCGGGTTTGGAGCGACGCCCAACCCGATTCTGCGGCCACGTCTCGCGCGGCCATTCCCGCGGCCAGCGTCTCCGCGTGGGTGAACTGGGGTAACTCCAGGCTGATCTTGCCGGTAGCTGGATTGATTACCGTCACACGCTCGCTGTGCTCGCCCATTCGCGAGACCAGCTGCTCCATTGCCTTTGCCGTCACAGGTTTAGTCTAAGACGCTTGCCCGCTAATCCCTGCGGGGAGCTGGCCAGAGCCTTCGAAATCGCCGCGATGGCCCGAGCCGCCGGGTCTTCGGGTGCGCCCACGACCACGGGTTCTCCGGCATCCGAACCCTCGCGCAGGGCCACCGAGATTGGAATCTGCCCGAGCACCGGAACCGGCTCCCCGCCCTGCAGGGCGCTCAGTCGAGCAGCCACTGCTGCCCCGCCCCCGGAGCCAAAGAGCTCGAGCCTAGAGCCGTCGGACTGCTCCAGCCAGGACAGGTTCTCGATCACGCCGAGCACCTTCTGGCCCGTCTGCAGGCCAACCGATCCCGAGCGCTCGGCAACCTCCGCGGCGGCAACCTGCGGGGTTGTAACCACCACGGTCTTGGCAGACGGAAGCAGCTGACCCAGGCTGATGGCGATATCGCCGGTTCCTGGCGGTAGATCCACCAGCAGGAAGTCGAGATCACCCCAGTGGACATCGGTGAGGAATTGGGCCACGGCCCGGTGCAGCATTGGTCCGCGCCAGGCCACCGGCTGGTTTGAGTCAAGAAACATGCCGATGCTGATTACCTTTACCCCGTAGGCAACCGGGGGGATGATCATGTCGTCGATTCTGGTTGGCTTCACGGCGTTGCCCGCCGAACCGAGCCCCAGCTGTCCGGGGATGCTGAACCCAAAGATGTCCGCATCGATGAGCCCAACCCGGTGACCCGCGGCCGCCAGGGCAACCGCCAGGTTGGCGGTGAGAGAAGACTTGCCAACCCCGCCCTTGCCGCTGCCGATCAGCAGAACCCTGGTGAGCGTGGTCTCGTCGAAGGGGTTTACCCGAGCCGGCCGGCCGCCGCGCAGCTTCTCGGTAAGCTGGGCGCGTTCCTCGGGACTCATGACCGTCATGGTGACCGATGCCGAAGTCGCGCCGGGCACCGATTCCAGGGCCGCGATGGCGTCCGCCTCGATTTTGTTTGCGGCTGGGCAACCAACAACAGTTAGTTTGATGACGGCGTGCGCGCGGCCGCCATCGAGGCTAGTTTCGCCAACCATCCCCAGTTCGGTGATGGGCAGGCGAAGCTCTGGGTCAATCACTCGCGCCAGCGCGGTAACAATCTCTTGGGTCACCTTTCAATTGTGTCGCATGCGAGAATTGTCGGGTGAGCAATACTTCGGGCAGAAGCCGCAACAACAAGATCGCACAGTTCGCCGTTCCGGATGGCGAGGTGGTTGCCAAGTTCGACAACTACGCGGAGGCTGTTGACTTTGTTGACCAGCTAATCCGTCACGAATTCCCGGCACCGATGGTTGCCATCGTTGGAAGCGACCTGCGCAGCGTTGAGCGCGTGCGCGGAAGGTTGTCCTACGGATCCGTGGCGCTTCGCGGCCTCATCGGCGGCTCCTGGGTTGGTCTCCTGATCGGTATGTTCGTGGAGCAGCCCAGCTCAACCGGCTCCGCAGGCACCTCGCTGGCGGCCGTAATCGTCATTGCGGCAGGCGTCGGAATGCTGATCAACGTGCTGCGATTCTCGCTCACCCGCAACCGTCACGAGTTCTCCAGCGCCTCTGCCGTCATCGCGGCACGCTACGACGTGGTTGTTCCTCACCCGCTGGCGGGCAGGGCGCAGCAGGCCATCGATGAGCACCAGCGCGAGTGTGTCAACGGCCAGCACAGCCACAAAAACTAGCTCTTGGCGGCGGCCACCCAGGCCTCAACCTCGTCCGCGGTTCGCGGCAGTGCGCCGCTCAGGTTGACCGGACCATCGGCGGTCATGAGCACGTCGTCCTCGATGCGAACACCGATGCCGCGGAATTCCTCTGGAACCAGCAGGTCTTCCTTGTGGAAGTAGAGTCCTGGCTCGATCGTGAACACCATTCCTGGCTCAAGCTTGGAGCCCTGGTAGGTCTCGCGCCTAGCTGCGGCGCAGTCGTGAACGTCTAGGCCAAGCATGTGCCCGGTTCCGTGAACCATCCAGCGACGGTGCCACTGCTCCTTGCTAGCGAGAGATTCGGCAGCGGTGACGCCCGATGGCAGCAGACCCCATTCCTCCGCCAACTCTGCGATGACTCGCATCGCCTCGTCGTGCATCTCGGAGTAGGTGACGCCGGGCTTGGCGATTGCGAAAACGGCGTCCGCGGCCTTTCTCACACCCTCGTAAATCTTGCGCTGCACGGGGCTGAACTTTCCGCTAACCGGAATGGTGCGGGTGATGTCGGCGGTGTAGAGCGAATCCACCTCAACGCCGGCGTCCAGCAGCAGCAGGTCTCCCTCGCGCACCGGGCCATCGTTGATGATCCAGTGCAGGGTGTTAGCGTGGTCGCCGCTGGCAGCGATGGTCTCGTAGCCAATGTCATTTCCAAGCTCGCGGGCCGCCGCGAAGAACGCGCCCTCAACAACGCGCTCGCCGCGTGGATGCGACTTGGCGCGCTCAAGCTCGCGCAGCACATTTGCGAATCCCACGGCCGAGGCGTCACACGCCTGCTGCAGTTCGCGAATCTCATAGTCGTCCTTTACCAGGCGAAGCTCGGCTGCGGCCTCGACCAGCTCGAAGGAATCCTCCAGCTTGATTTGGTGGTGCAGGCCCTGGGTGCCGATGCGCAGTGCCTCCGCGGGCTCTTCGAAGTTGGCAAGGTCGCGGGTTTCAATGTCCAGAAGCGCGGCAACCTCGGCCAGGCTCGGGCGCGGACCAACCCAGAACTCTCCGATCATGGGGTTGGCGAAGAACTCGTCGGTGCCGTGGCCCGCGGTTGGAAGAAGGTACAGCACCTCGGAGGTCAGGTCGCCGTTGGCATCGGATTCAATCACCAAAATGGAGCCGGGAACCGCCCAGCGACCCCAGCCCGTTAGGTGGGTGAAGGCGCTGTGCGGGCGGAAGCGGTATTCGGTGTCATTGGAGCGCTGCTTGTTTACACCCGCATAGAAAACCAGAGTCTTACCGGGGAAGCGCTCGGCCATCGCATCGCGGCGCGCGGCGGCGAAAGGCGCGGCCTCGGACTGCGTTACCTCAAACGCATCTCCGCTAGCCCAGCCAGAACCCATGTAGGCCAGGTGTGCCGGATCCTTGGCCGCGCTGCTGCGGTTGTTGTTTCGCTCTGCCTCTTTTGCCTGTGCATCTTCGCTCATAGGGGTCAGTCTAAGACCTGTTGAGCAGGTCTCTCAGCGCATCCTCGAAGTTTTCAAACGCGAAGCCGAATCCGAGCCCTGGGCGGATTGGGGTCTCACGAGTTTAGGGCTTTGCGGCTAGGCTCTCGTGGCTGCCAGCGCGGCTAGAGCGGCTACCTTCGCGCCCGCCGCGTCGGTTCCGGAGAGCGCGGCCTGGGCCACTGCCCGTGCCTGATCTGCCGTCACCGAAGCCAGCGCGTTGCTAACAACGTTCACCTGCGATGGCGAGGCACTCACCGAGGTGATGCCGAGTCCTGCGAGCACTACCGCGAAGGCAGGGTCGGATGCTGACTCTCCGCAGACGCCAACCGAGACTCCGGCGGCCGCGCCATCGGTGCCAATCTTTTCCAGCATGCGAATCAGGCCGGGCTGCCACGGGTTTAGCAGGCCACCGAGCGCAGGGTTCATGCGGTCGGCAGCGAACAGGTACTGAGAGAGGTCGTTGGTGCCGATGGAAACGAAGT
>JBJTNC010000208.1:0-6773 GCA_046073865.1 Micrococcales bacterium
GTGGCTCGTCGCGCCGCCAGGAACGGAGCGCCACAGATTCTGCTCTACGCTCACCACGACGTGCAGCCACCGGGAGACGCCAGCGTCTGGAAGACCCCCGAGTTCCAGCCGACCATCATCGACGGCCGCATGTACGGCCGCGGCGCCGCCGACGACAAGGCCGGTCTGGTTGCGCACATCACCGCCATGGAGCAGCTCAAGGCGCTCGCCGGCGAAGATTTCGACCTCGGCATCACCTGCTTCTTTGAGGGAGAGGAGGAGGCCGGCAGCCCGTCATTCCGCAACTTCCTCGAGACCAACGCGGCCGACCTGCGCGCTGACGTCATCATCGTGGCCGACAGTGGCAACTTCACCACCGAGATTCCTGGCATCACAACAACCCTCCGCGGCCTGGTATCGCAGGTAATAGAGGTAAAGACCCTGGACCACGCCGTTCACAGCGGAATGTTTGGGGGAGTGGTGCCAGACGCAATGACGGCCATGATCCGCCTCCTTGCCAGCCTCCACGACGAGCGCGGCAACGTGGCGGTTGCGGGCCTGGTTCAGGGAAAGGCAGCCGACCTGCCATACACCGAGGAGATGGCCCGCGCCGACAGCGGCATCCTTGACGGCGTCGACTTCATTGGCGACGGCAGCATCCTGGACCGCAACTGGACCAAGCCGGCAATCACCGTAATCGGCATCGATGGACAGTCCGTGGCCCTCTCCAGCAACACGCTGCTTCCAAGCGTGAAGGCAAAGATTTCCATGCGAATCGCGCCGGGAGAGGAGCCGGAAAACGCGCTTGCCGCGCTCCGCGCGCACCTCGAGGCCAACCTGCCCTGGGGTGCAAAGCTCGAGTACCACGACGTTGAAAAGGGAAAGCCGTACCAGCTGGTTGACGGCGGTTGGGCCAAGCCCGCGATGGAGGAGGCGCTGGCCGCGGCATTCGGCTACCCATCAGTTGACCTTGGCATCGGTGGCAGCATCCCGTTCATCGCAGACCTAAAGGAGCTGTTCCCAGACGCTCAGATTCTGGTGACCGGAGTTGAGGATCCAGACTCGCGAGCACACAGCCCCAATGAGTCGGTTCACCTGGCCAGCCTGAAGAACGCGATTGTGGCCGAAACCCTGCTGCTGCTGGGAAGTAATTCGCGCAAAAACTGATTTAGAATTGCGTAGTTGATTCCGCCTCGGCGGTACCAGAATCGGAGTAACCATGACTGAAACCATCGATCTAGCCCCAGCGCACGGCGTCATCATGACCCCTGCGGCTCAGGAGAAGCTCAAGAAGGCAGTTGAGGCCGAGGGAAACCCAAACCTGCGCCTCCGCATGGAGGTCAAGGCCGGCGGCTGCGCTGGTCTCCAGTACGACATGTGGCTGGATGAGAACTCGGATGAGAGCGACCTCGTCGTCAACTACGACGGCGTGGAGGTCATCGTTGACCCTTCCTCGGCTCTCTACCTCAGCGGTGCAACCATCGACTTCGAGGACACCATCATGCGTCAGGGTTTCACCATCGACAACCCAAACGCCTCCGGAAGTTGCGCCTGCGGAAACTCGTTCAACTAGCCTCAAAACCAGCGTTTCTCAGCCCCACCTGTGCATCAGGTGGGGCTTACGCAATTCGCGGGAAAGTCACCCGATTTTTATTCGATTTTTGGCGGTTTTACGGCTCGTTGGAGAGCTCGCTGGGAATAGGATAGGGATGTATCAATTCGTTTTCCGAAGGGTCGATTGTGCTTCGTAAGCGCCAATTGAAGTGGGCAGGCCTCGCCGTCGCTTCAACTCTGTTGCTAACCGGTTGCAGCCAGCAGGAGCTCCAGGGCTACCTGCCAGGCAATGACAAGGTAACCAACCACACCTCATCCATCATTGGCCTCTGGGTCACCTCGTGGATCGTGCTTCTCATCGTGGGCCTCATCGCCTGGGGTCTGATGGTCTGGGCCATGGTTGTGTACCGTCGCCGCAAGGGCGAGACCGGCCTGCCAGTGCAGCTGCGCTACAACATGCCAATCGAGACCCTCTTCACGGTGGTTCCGTTCATCATCACCATCGGATTCTTCGCGTTCACCGCCAAGACCATGACCGCCATCGAGCAGCCAAACAACCCGCAGCGCACCATCGAGGTAATTGGCAAGCAGTGGTCCTGGGACTTCAACTACGTTGACGCAAACGGCCAGAAGCGCTACTCCAGCGGCATTCAGCTGCAGGAAGGCCCTGCCGCCAAGACCGAGGCATCGCTGCCAACCCTTTACCTAGAGAAGGGCGTTCGCTACGAGATCGACCTCACCTCTCGCGACGTCATCCACTCGTTCTGGGTGGTTCAGTTCCTCTACAAGAAGGACATGTTCCCAGGACGTGTAAACCGCATGTACTTCACCCCAACCGAGACCGGCACCTACATGGGTAAGTGTGCCGAGCTCTGCGGTGAGTTCCACAGCGCCATGCTCTTCAACGTGAAGGTAGTGGACCACGCCGAGTACCAGGCACAGATGGACAAGCTGGCTGCAAAGGGCCAGACCGGATGGCTTGGCTACGATCTCAACCGCATGCAGACCCTGCCGGGCAACAAGGCACAGAACTAAGGAATCCTGAAAATGGCTACCGCAACTGCAACTGCAACCTCATCATCGATGGGAGCACGCGCTCCTAAGTCGAAGGGCCGCATCCTTGTTGACTGGCTCACCACCACAGACCACAAGAAGATCGGTTACCTGTACCTGATCACGTCGTTCGCATACTTCCTCATCGGTGGTGTGATGGCGCTCGTCATCCGCGCGCAGCTGGCATTCCCGGGACTCACCGTGGTTGCCACGCACGAGCAGTACAACCAGCTGTTCACCATGCACGGCACCATCATGCTGCTGATGTTTGCAACCCCGCTGTTTGCGGCGTTCGCCAACATCCTCATGCCGGTTCAGATTGGTGCTCCGGACGTGGCATTCCCTCGTCTGAACGCAATCGCCTACTGGTTCTACTTCTTCGGCTCGTTTGTGGCTGTTGCCGGCTACTTCACCCCTCAGGGTGCAGCGGGATTCGGTTGGTTCGCCTACCAGCCACTTGCTAACACCACCTACACCCCTGGAATCGGTGGAGACCTGTGGGTCTTCGGTCTGGCTCTCTCGGGCTTCGGCACCATCATGGGTGGCGTGAACTTCATCACCACCATCCTCACCATGCGTGCTCCGGGTATGACCATGTTCCGTCTGCCAATCTTCGTTTGGAACACCCTGGTCACCTCCATCCTGGTGATCATGTGCTTCCCTCCGCTGGCAGCTGCGCTTTTCGCAATGGGTGCAGACCGCCGCTTCGGAGCTCACCTGTTCGACCCAGCCAACGGTGGCCCAATGCTCTGGGAGCACCTGTTCTGGTTCTTCGGTCACCCTGAGGTCTACATCCTCGCGCTGCCGTTCTTCGGTATCGTCTCGGAGATCTTCCCAGTGTTCAGCCGCAAGCCAATCTTTGGTTACAAGACCCTGGTCTACGCAACCATTGCCATCGCTGCTCTGTCCATGACCGTGTGGGCCCACCACATGTACGTCACCGGAGATGTGCTGCTTCCGTTCTTCGCACTGACCACCATGCTCATCGCGGTTCCAACCGGTGTGAAGGTGTTCAACTGGATCGGTACCATGTGGCGCGGTTCCATCACCTACGAGACCCCGATGGTTTTCACCCTCGGCTTCCTCACCACCTTCATCTTCGGTGGTCTGACCGGTGTAATCCTTGCAGCCCCTGCGCTGGACTACAGCCTCTCTGACTCCTACTTTGTGGTTGCTCACTTCCACTACGTTGTGTTCGGAACCGTTGTGTTCGCAATGTTCGCGGGAATCTACTTCTGGTACCCAAAGATGACCGGCAAGATGCTCAACGAGACCCTCGGCAAGATTCACTTCTGGCTGCTGTTCATCGGCTTCCACACCACCTTCCTAATCCAGCACTGGCTGGGTGTAATGGGTATGCCTCGCCGCTACTACAGCTACCTGGCTTCGGACGGTTTCGGTAACTTCAACCTGATCTCCACCATCGGTGCAGGTATCCTTGCGCTCTCGATGATTCCGTTCCTCTGGAACGTTTACATCACCGCAAAGCGCGGCCAGAAGGTGACCGTCAACGACCCATGGGGTTACGGACGCTCGCTGGAGTGGGCAACCGCCTCGCCATTCCCACGCCACAACTTCACCTCGATTCCTCGTGTTCGTTCGGAGAGCCCTGCCTTCGACCTGAACCACCCGGAATACGCAGCTCCTGAGGCCAAGGCCGAAAGCGTGAAAGGCTAAGCGCTCATGAAGACCAACGCAAAACTGTTCCTGCTGCTCACCGCGTTCTACCTGGTTGACGCCGCCGTTTACGGCCTCTGGAGCTACAACTCCATGGGTCGAGTAGAGATCATCGGCACGGCGGCAATCGCCATGCTGGTATTCCTCTCGGGCTTCATCTACTTCTACGTGAACAAGACGGCCAACGGTGCTGGTTCGCTTCCTGAGGACCGTTTGGACGCCAACATCGAGGACGGAGACGCCGAGATCGGTTTCTTCGCTCCATGGTCCTGGTGGCCGCTGGCTCTAGGCTTCTTTGCCTCCATCGTGTTCGCCTCGCTTGCCGTTGGTTGGTGGCTGACCTTCTGCGCGGTACCGCTGGCGCTGGTTGCCCTAATCGGACTCGTTTTCGAGTTCAGCCGCGGACAGCACGCGCACTAGTTTCAAGTTTGATTGGCCCGCCGCAAGGCGGGCCTTTCTCTTTAGTGTCCCACCCCTTTCATAACCTTTTAGTTGGTTATGGATGTGAGGATTAGCGTGCAGGTTGCTTTGTGGGTGCTTGGGGTTTGCGTTCAGTTTCAGCAACTGGTTCATCGCACACCAGCACTGATTCTTTTAGCCGTAGACGTTGGGTTGCAGCTTGCAGTCAATAGAATCAGGCGCCACCTGGGTCTACTGAGTGACTTGCATGCCCCACACAACCCCAAGGACGAGGAGCCACTCACCGAGAGCCAGCGCCTCTATCTAACAGACCAAGATGCCTGGAATGCGCGTTACCTCGCGGTGCACGGGGAACTATCGCTTCCAGTTCGGGTAAGCCTGTGGCTTGGCTTCATTCCAGAAATCTAGGTCCCTCAACCCCGGCAGCCCTTGACTATGGTCAAATACGGCGTATTCTGCGTCTTGGAGGGCATTTGAGCCACCTGAGAGGCAAAGAGACATGAAACACTTCATCATCGGCTTAGCGGTCACAGCGGTCCTGGTTCCCACACTTAGCGCATGCGCGCCGGCCGCACCGGGGGCATCCCCAAACCCTAGCGTCAGCCATTCCGCTCAAGCCGACCTAACCATTGAGAACTTTCAATTCAGCGACCTAACAGTCAAGGCTGGGGCCAACTTCACCGTTCACAATGCCGACTCGGCGGATCACACCTTGAACATTGCCGGGACCGGAATCGACGTCACCGTAAACGCGGGGGAGACGGTGACCGTTAAGGCTCCGGCCAAGGCAGGCAGCTACAGGTTGTCGTGTGACTTCCACAAGACCATGAGCGGCAACCTCACTGTTACAAACTAGACCCCAACTGCGTCCGCTGGCAGTACCGCACGCTCAGCTCCGCACGCTCAGCTCTGCACGCTCAGCTCTGCACGCTCAGCTCAACACCTGCCGTGCGCCCTCAAAGCGCTGGCAACGGGGGAGAGGCTAAGAGAAATGGCCCCGAGAAAAACTCGGGGCCATTTCCTGTTTGGTTTTTAGTGCAGCGCCTTTGCGTCAGAACCAGCAACCTCATGGTTTTCGTGGTGCGAGCGAGCCTCCGCTAGCTCTCCTGCGGTGACCGGTGCAACGCGGTCCTCGAAGTAGAAGCGGCTCCAGGCTGCACGCAAGCGAGCACCCAGGGTGATCTTGCCCTTGGCGTTAGGACGAGCCACGGTGGGCTGGTAGTCAACGAAGTCAACCAGCTTGTAGAGCTCGTGGTCGTCAATCGGCTCGTGAACCTCAAGGTACTCACCGTGAGGCAGACGAACAATGCGTCCGGTCTCGCGTCCGTGGAGCACAATCTCGCGGTCCTTGCGCTGCAGGCTAAGGCAGGTGCGCTTGGTGATGTAGAACGCGATGATAGGACCCACGATGAGCAGAATCTGGATGGTGGTTAGAACACCGTTCAGGCTCAGGTGGAAGTGGGTTGCGATGAGGTCGGTGGAAGCACCCGCCCACAGAGCTGCGTAGAAGGTCATTCCAGCAGCACCGATTGCGGTACGGGTCGGTGCGTTGCGTGGGCGGTCAAGCACGTGGTGCTCGCGCTTGTCGCCAGTTACCCAGGCCTCAAAGAATGGGTAGAAGGCAACCAGAACAACGAATACAACCAGAACCAGGATTGGCAGCAGGATGTTCCAGCTCCAGGTGTGGCCGGTCCAGTCCAGGAACTCCAGGTGAGTTGGAGCCAGACGCAGCGCACCATCTGCCCAACCGATGTACCAGTCAGGCTGGGTACCGGCGGAAACTGGCGATGGGTCGTATGATCCGTACAGCCAGATTGGGTTGATGGACACGGTTGCGGCAACCAGCATCAGAACACCGAAGACCAGGAAGAAGAATCCTCCAGCCTTTCCTACGTAAACAGGCATCAGAGGGTAACCAACGACGTTGTCGTCGCGGCGTCCCGGACCCGAGAAGTGCGCGTGCTTGTGGATAACAACCATGAATAGGTGGATTGCGATGAATACCAGAATCAGGGCTGGGATCAGCAGAATGTGCAGACCGTAGAGGCGCGAGATGATCTGGTTTCCAGGGAACTCGCCACCGAACAGCA
>JBJTNC010000209.1:0-11931 GCA_046073865.1 Micrococcales bacterium
TGAAGCCCAAGGTTTCGCTGGCAACCGCGGTGAGAATTCTCAAGGCAAACCGCGGCGCCCAGTTTGCTGTCACCACCATTTCTCTGAGCCACATGGTGATGGTTGCCGTGATGAGCATGACCACGGTGCACATGGAGGGAATGGGTTTCAGTCTCGTAATCGTTGGCTTCACAATCAGCCTTCACGTTGCGGGCATGTGGGCCTTCAGCCCGGTGTTCGGTTGGCTCACAGACAAGATTGGTCGGCTGCGGGTGATAGTGATTTCTCAGCTGGTTTTCGCGGTATCGCTGATGTTCACGGCCTTTGGTGGCATGGACAGATTCAGCCTCAGCGTTGGACTGCTGCTGCTCGGGCTGGGGTGGTCCATAGCCACGGTTGCGGGTTCCGCGCAGCTTTCCGCAGTGCTGGCCTCATCGGAAAAGACCAACGTCCAGGGTCTGAGCGACTCGCTTCAGTCTCTGGCTGGAGCATTTGGAGGTGGCTTGAGTGGCGTGGTTCTTGCCAGCATTGGCTACAACGGGCTGTCGCTGATTTCGCTCATTCCTGTGTCGCTGGTTCTATTGAGCGCGGTCCGGGCCAGGCGCTCGGGCAACTAGCCTCTACCACTCACAACCGCTGAGCACAAAACTCAACCCAGGGTTGAAAAACAATATTGGGTAAACTTGCTCGGAAGCAATGATTCTTATTGACAACCAACTCGAAACGAGAAATTTTGACCGCCGAAGAATTTACGCTCACTTTTAGGGGCTATGACAAAGCAGAGGTAGACGCCCGCGTTCACCAGCTTTTGGCTGAAATCTCGTTCCTACGCCAGACCCAGAAGCGCAACTCCACCGAGGTTGAGAATCTGCGCACCGAGGTTGCCAACCTTCGCCAGAAGGCCAAGCAGGCAAACAACCTGGGCTACGCGGACCTGGGATCGCAGTTCGAGCAGACCCTCCGCCTCGCCGAGGATCAGGCCAAGAAGCTAATCAACGACGCCGGCCAAGAGGCGATCCGAATCAGGGACACCGCGCAGGCTGAGGCCGACCAGGCAATCCGCAAGGCCGACGCCCTGGCCAACAAACTTCTCGCAGAGGCCAACCAGCGAGTAATCGACCTAAACTTCCAGGCTTCGACTCTGGAGAACAAGGTTCAGGCCCGACAGTCGGCTGCAGAGCAGCAGGCTTCCGATGTGCTGCTCAAGGCTCGCCAGGAGGCAACCGAGATCATCTCGGCGGCCAACGTAGCTGCCGCAAAGATCAAGGCAGACGTCATGCCTGAGCTCGATGTGATTCGCGATGAGATTCACCGCAACCGCACCGAGGCGCAGGCTCTGATGATGGATGCTCAGGCTCGCAGCTCGGAGATGCTGGCACAGGCTAACGAGACCATTCAGCAGAATCGCGCGGCGGCCCAAGCTGAGCTCGAGCTAATCAACACTCAGGTGATTGAGAAGCGTAACGAGATGGAGAATCTCACCCGCCAGATCCAGCAGGACCGCATCGCGGCCGACATGGAGATCGCGGAGAAGCGCCACATCCAGGAGCGCGAGGCGTCGGAGATCTACCAGCGCACCATCGACAGCTCTGATGAGATTATGAAGCGTGCCGAAGCGCTCCTTCAGGACGCAGACGCCCGCTCGAAGACCATCAACCAGCAGGCCGAGGATGTCCTGGCCAAGGCTCGCGCCGAGGCGGCCGCGCTCTCCGAGAGCAGCAACCACAACTCGGTCAAGCTCATCAACGAGGCACGCCGCCGCGCTGAGCTGCTCACCACCAAGGCCGAGTCTTACGCACTGAACGCCATCAACGATGCCGAGATGCGTTCCAGACGCATGCAGGACGAGTACGAGCAGATCAGCGAGTTCCTAGACAGCCTCAAGAGCCTGATCTCGTCCGAGGCCTACGTATCTGTTGTTGAGGCAAGCACCCTCGCTCTTTCGGCAGAGGAAAAGCGTCAGGACGAAGCAAACAATGCGGTTGACGCCGAGCTGGTGGAAGACTAGCGCTAACTTTTAGAAAATGCGCCTCGGCCCTTGGGCTGAGGCGCATTTTCGTTTAGGCGAAAAACACCAGTTAAATGCGAACTCGCTCCCGGGACTTACGTCAACCAAGAGCGAGTATCGTGACCCCAAGGGGATTTGAACCCCTGCTACTGCCGTGAGAGGGCAGCGTCCTAGGCCGCTAAACGATGGGGCCGTTTGAGCAACCTCTCTATTATGCCACGAGATTAGGCGGGAGCGCAAACCCTCAGCGCAGCTGGCGCAACCGCTGTCTGAATCGGCGAAATCCCAACGAACTCGCCATCGGCGTATGCCGGCATGTCTCCCGCATCCAGAGAAATTTCGGTGGCGCTAACAAACTCAACCGCGGGGTGCGTGACGTGCCCGCCCGTGTATACCTTGGGGAAGATTCGAAGCAGGGTGCGGCGCGGAATTCGATGGACTATGAACAGGTCCAACCGGCCATCGACGATGCTGGCGTGTGGTGCAATCAGCATTCCACCGCCAAAGCCGGGGGCGTTTGCCACCGCACAGAGCATTGCCTCAAGCTTGCGCTCCGCGCCATCGATGACGGCGGTGTAGGAGATTCCCCTAAACCGGAGCAACTCCAGGACCATGGCAACCTGGTAGCGTGACGGACCCTTTGGCCACTTCATGCGGTTGGCCTTGGCGTTGACGATTGCATCGAAACCCGCCGATACGGTTCCCAGCGAGTAGAAGTCGCGCTCCGAGCCTCTGGAGCGGCCTCGGATGAGGTCAACCGAGCGCGGAGAGGCGAGGTTGTCTAGAACCACTCGAACGGCCGCCTCCGCGTCCTCCAGCGGCAGCCCCAGCGTCATCGCGGAGTCATTGCCCGTACCGGCCGCCACTATGCCCAGTGGCACCGCCGAGTGCGCGCAGGCGTTCACGCCAAGGTGGACCATGCCGTCGCCTCCAACCACGATCAGCGCCGAAATCTTGCCGGTCGCCACAGCCTCGCGAGCATTGTGTTGGGCCCCGGCGTAGGAGTCCGAGCTAAGGTCGATCGTGGAAACTCCGGCGAGCGCCTGCCACACCGCTCCCGCCGCTCTCGCGCCTTTACCCTTTCCGCTGGTGGGGTTGATTACAACTCCGATTGGTAGTGTCTGAACGTTCATCGGATGCTCCTGTTCACCATCCAGGCGTTGAATGCCGTGAGAAGCAACACCACCAGGGCCACAGCGCTTGCGGCAACCGCATTTCCCGCGATGGCCAGCAGCGTCACACCAACGGTGTTGTAGCCCCAAACGGCCACGGCGGCCATTCGCTCGCGGCGCTGGGCGATTGCATCGAGGCGAACCACGGAAGCAACATCGGCCGGATCGGTTGAATCGAGCACCATCGCGGTGTTCTCGGCGTCAACCTGCTCCTCGTTGGCCTCGTCCACCATTGCTATGCCAATGGCGGCCGCACTGAGCGCCGTGCTGTCGAACTCCGGGAACGCGGCCAGCGCCACCGGTCCGTACTTGGCCTGAACCTGCTCCACAACCTTGGCCTTGTCGTGCGGCAGCACCTCGGCAAATACCTCCTCGACGTCCATTCGGTCGGCCAGCGCCCTGGCAACGCCGTGGGCCTCCGAGGTAATGAACCCCACGCTGCGGTTTAGCTGGTGCAGCGCCTGAACTGCGGCAACCGCCGATGGCCTCAGGTGCTCCGTTAGGCTGACGAATCCCAAAAGCACGCTGTCTCGAATGACGTAGACGACCGTCTTCCCGTCGCTGTTCATGGCGTCTGCGGCCATGAGTTCCAGGGGATCGATTTCGATCTTCTGCCGGGTGAGGAGTGCCGGTCCGCCGGCGGAGACTCGGTATTCGGCCAGGCGGCCGCTGATGCCAATGCCGGGAACCTTCATGAGGTCTTTAACCTCGGTTGGCAAGACTCCCCGCCGCTGAGCCTCTTCGATTACCGCCCGCGCGATTGGGTCGCCGCCACCCGCCTCGAGGCCAGCCAGCACGGAAAGCAGCTCGTCTTCGCTTTCCATGCCGCCACGCCTGGTGAGGAACACCTCTGCAAAGCGGCGCTCACCGCTGGTGATGATTCCCGTCAACTCGATCAAAACCAGTTTCGCGCGCCTGAGGCTGTTGAAGGCCTCGCGCTTCAGCACAAAAACCCCGATGGCTTCGGCGGCATCGATGGCGGTTGCCCTAGTCCACGGAGCGTTAACGAGCGCGGCGGCCACGGATACGCCAGCCAGCAGGGACACCGAGGCCGACCAACTGCCCGCTGCGGTCATTGCCAAGGCAACACCGATGGCCATCAGGCTGAACACGCCGCTGCGCGAGCCGACAGGCGCCGCCGTGACAGGCTCTAGCTGCAGTTCCGCCGACCTCCTGGCCACAAACCACTCCCCCGTGATTAGGAACACGGCAGCGCCGGCAACCTGCCAGAAGAAGTCGCCCTGGCTCTGAGAGGCGGCGGGATGACTCACAAAAATAAGGTACGAGTGGGTGAGCCCAAGCAGCAGCGCAAGCAGCGCGAGCGCGGGCTGGCCAATCTGGGCGCGCCGCAGCTTTGAGATGGCCTGACGCGCAAATACGAAGATAGCAACGGCAGCGGCCAGAGTGCCCCCGGCTGCAGGCGCGAAGGCGGCAAGTGGAAACGAGACGGCACGGTACTGGAGCAAGTCCTGCCAGCTGGTGGAGAAATAGAAGGCTGGGAAGGCAAAAATAAGCGAGGCCAAGAACTCGAACCAACGCCCCCGGGTACGCAAAACACCGGCCTGCGGTTGGGGCAGAATCTCTTCGAGTAGTTCATCCATGGCAACTAAGACTAAGGGCAAAGCGGGTTAGGTTTATAAATATGCGAATGATTAAGCACGCCCACGCCTGCCTCGAATTCATCGATGGCGACAACCGCCTGATCCTTGACCCGGGTTTCTACACGGCACCCATGGACGGCAGGACCGGCGTGAGCGCCGTGGTGCTAACCCACAAGCACGACGACCACACCTTTGAGGCGCAGCTGGACCGCATCGTGGCGCTAAACCCTGGGGTTCCCATTTTCGGGCCGCAGGACGTATGCGACCGCCTCGCCGCGGCCCCAAATGCCGCCAGCTACCACACCGTTGCGGTTCACCACGGCGACTACCACGTTGCCGGGCCTTTCACCCTTGAGTTATTTGGCGCGATGCACGCCGAGATTCACCGCTCGATTCCCCTGATTCAGAACACGGGCGTAATGGTGAACGGCACCCTCTACTACCCTGGCGATTCATTCACCAGGCCGGACCGCACGGTTGCGGTTCTGGCCTGCCCATCGAGCGCGCCCTGGCTAAAGATCAGCGAGGTAATGGACTTCGTTGCTGACGTGAAGCCTGGCCGATGCTTCGCCACGCACAACATTCACCTGAGCGAGCAGGGCCACGAGCTGAACAACGGTCGCATCAAGCAGGTGACCGAGACCCACGGCGGAAGCTTCCAGTTCCTGCAGGTGGGCGAAGAGATTGAGCTCTAGCCTCGAAGATTCTCGGGGATTAGCTCTTCAGGCATAGAAGCCAGGCGGGCCGCAATCACGGCATCGATGGCCGCCTCTGGCAGCGGCGGCTGGTCCTGAAACCACAGTGTGGCGCCCTTGCGGCTGAACCACTCGGGGTGGGTCTCCGCCAGCGGCTCAAGGAAGTGGCCGCCGTGGAAGCTCATGTGGTCCTTCCAGCCACTGATGTAGATGCCGTACTTGCCGCTGAGTGAGAACGCGATGATGCCGTAGCTGATCTTGGGTTGGATGCCGAGTTTGGCTACCAGCACCTCGGCTACCGCACGAAGTGGCTCTCTGTACCGGCCCGGAACCCCTGCCAGGTAGGTCTCCACCTCGGGCGCGAATGTCTTCATGCCGCCAGCCTACCCTTTGGCGTAGGCCCGGTTAAAGCAAAAACGGCCCGAGAAATCGGACCGCTTTTTAGTGCTGGGGTACCTGGACTCGAACCAAGAACAAAGGTACCAGAAACCTCCGTGTTGCCAATTACACCATACCCCAAGGGATGAACCGGAGCCCGCCGAGGCCGGCACCGACTCTCTATTGTATAGGCAGTTAGACGCTCTCGGCAAACTGTGTGAGGCGCGCGAGGCTCTCGGCCTTACCCAGAATCTCCATGCTCTCAAACAGCGGCGGCGAGACGCGGCGGCCGCTAACGGCGGTGCGAATCGGACCAAAGGCAACGCGCGGCTTGAGCTCCAGGCCATCGATGAGCGCACCCTGGAGTGCGTTCTGGATTGCCTCGGTCTTGAAGTCTGCCTCCGCAATGGCCTCGAGAGCCGCGATGGATGCGCGCGCGATTTCCGCCGCGTTCTCCGGCAGTCCGGCCTTTGCGTCGTCCTCGATCACAATCTGGTCCGCGGTCTTGAACAGGAAACCCAGCATCGGTGCGGCCTCAGAGAGAACCACGATGCGCTCCTGAATCAGCGGGGCGGCCTCGGCGAGGATGCCCTCCTGCTCGGCGGTTAGCTGCGCGCCAACCAGGCCGGCGGACTGCAGGTACGGAACCAGGCGAGCCTTGAAGTCATCGGCGCTCAGCAGGCGAATGTGCGAGGCGTTGATGGAGTCGGCCTTCTTCTGGTCGAAGCGTGCCGGGTTGGGGTTCACGTCCTTCACATCGAAGTTGGCGGCCAGCTCATCGAGGGTGAAGATGTCCTGGTCTGCGCTGAGGCCCCAACCGAGGAGGGCCAGGTAGTTGAGCAGTCCCTCTGGGATGAAGCCGCGGTCGCGGTGGTGGAAGATGTTGCTCTCGGGGTCGCGCTTAGAGAGCTTCTTGTTGCCCTCACCCATCACGTATGGCAGGTGGCCAAACTGCGGAATCCACTGGGCAATGCCCGCCTCGTAGAGCGCGTTGTAGAGGGCAATCTGGCGCGGGGTTGAAGACAGCAGGTCCTCGCCGCGAAGCACGTGGGTTACGCGCATCAGGGCATCGTCAACCGGGTTCACCAGGGTGTAGAGCGGCTGGCCGTTGGGGCGAACCACAACGAAATCTGGGAAGGATCCGGCAGGGAACGTGATCTCGCCACGGACCAGGTCTGTGAAGGTGATGTCCTGGTCTGGCACGCGCAGGCGAAGCGCTGGCTGGCGACCCTCGGCGCGGTAGGCGGCGCGCTGCTCCTCGGTGAGGTTGCGCTCGGAGTTGTCATAGCCCAGCTGCTTGGGGCGACCCGCGGCCTCGTTGCGGGCGTCGATCTCCTCGCCGGTGAGGTAGCTCTCGTAGAGGTGCCCGCTGGCCTTCAGCTTGTCAACAACCTCGGCGTAGATGTGCATGCGCTCGCTTTGGCGGTATGGCTCGTTTGGCCCGCCAACGTTCACGCCCTCGTCCCAGTTGAGACCGAGCCAGCCCAGGGCCTCGAGGATCATCTCGAAGCTCTCCTCGCTGTCGCGCTCGGCATCGGTGTCTTCGATGCGGAACACGAAGGTGCCACCCGTGTGGCGCGCGTAGGCCCAGTTAAAGAGAGCGGTGCGAACCAGGCCAACGTGCGGGGTACCGGTTGGCGATGGGCAGAAGCGAACGCGTACGTCGGCGCCCTCGGCTACGGAGAAAGGTGCGGTGATTGCAGACATGATGGGGCAATTCTACCCATCGTGACTGGCTACGCGGCTCGCCGCCTAAACCGACCTAGAAGACGAGACAGTGCAATCAGAAGGAGTATCGCGATCGCTTCGCAAATTGCAACTGGCAGGGTAATGACCCACCAGACAAGACCGTCGCTATTTGGGAAGACGTAAAAGTAAAGCACCAATTGGACAACCCCGGCTGTGAATGCTGCCAAATACGCAGGTAAGTACTTTGAGCGAAATGAGCCGATCGCAAGGAATGCTGAAAACACAATAACCGAGGGTAGGAAAATAACCGGGAATCGGTTTTCAATAAGTGGCATAAACGGCAAAAGGATTAGGTACGCGCCACCCCAGTGCCGGGTCGACGCTTCCGCAAGATACACTTCGTAGGTTGCAATCAGCAAGGCAACAACGCCAAGACCCACGGTTGTGTACTTCAAGTACTTTTTCAGCAAAGTTCCCCCATATTTTGAAAGTTTCTTTAAGGCCTCACGCTACAGGACTTTTTTTAGAAAGCAAATTTAGTCAAGCAACAGGGTTACTCAGCACACCCAGCTCGCCAATGCCGCAGTTCACGGTCTCGCCTGAGTGAATCTGAGCGATGCCGCTGGGCGTGCCGGTGAGGATGAGGTCGCCGGGCAGCAGCGTCATGTTGTGGGACACGTAGGAAACAATCCTCGGCACGTCCGCAATCATGGCGCTCAGGGTGGAGTCCTGCTTGGTGTCTCCCCCGGCCTCGCTCCAGATGCGCTGCCCCGATGGCCGCCACTCGGTGTCAACCCACGGCCCAACCGGGCAGAAGGTGTCGAAGCTCTTGGAGCGCATCCACTGGCCATCGGTGGCCTGCAGGTCACGCGCGGTCACATCGTTGGCGATGGTGAAGCCCCAAATCACGCCGTAGGCGTCCGCCTCGGGAACGTGCTTGGCGCGGTGGCCAATGACGATGGCCAACTCAACCTCCAGGTCAACCTGCTTGCTCTGCCCCGGCAGAACGATGGCACCGCCGTGGCCGATGAGCGCGCTCGGCGGCTTCAGGAAGATGGTTGGCTCGGCCGAAGCCTGCATGCCCATCTCGGCGATGTGCTCGCCGTAGTTGATTCCAACGCAGACAATCTTGGAAGGCTCGCAGGGTGGCAGCAACTGGACTTCTGAAATGGCAAGGTGCTCGCCCGTGGGTTCGGCCAGTTCCAGCATTGGGTTGCCGTGAAGCACGGCCAACTGCTGGCCGTCAACAACCGCGTACGCAACGCGGCCCTCGTGTGAAAAGCGCGCGTATCGCATCCGGTGTTCCTAGGCGCTCAGCTTGACCAGCCAGTTGTGGCGGTCTGCCACGCGGCCGTACTGAATTCCGGTGAGTTCCTCGCGAAGGCTCACGGTGAGTTCGCCGGCAGGCGCATCCTCGGCACCGATGGTCTCCACGCGGCTCTTCAGCTGTCCAACCGGGGTGATTACAGCCGCGGTTCCGCAGGCAAAGATCTCGGTGATGGCTCCGCTGTTTACGCCCTCGCGTACCTCATCCAGGGTGATCAGGCGCTCCTCCAGCGGGATGCCGCGGTCGCGGATCAGGGTGATCACGCTGTCACGAGTAATACCGTGCAGAATGTTTCCGTCCAACGCTGGAGTCACAACGTGACCATCGGCGTAGACAAAGAACAGGTTCATGCCGCCAAGCTCTTCAATGTGGGTACCGGTCTCCGCATCCAGGAACATTACCTGGGAGCAGCCGTTCTCATAACCCTCACTCTGAGCCAGAAGCGAAGCGGCGTAGTTGCCACCAGTCTTGGCCTCACCGGTGCCGTGCTTGCCTGCGCGTGCGCTGTCCAGTGCAATCCAAATCTTCACTGGCTTGATGCCGCCGGTGAAGTATGGGCCAACAGGAGAAGCAATAACGCGGTACTCGGCACGCGCAGCCGGGCGTACACCAAGGAAGTTCTCGGCGGCAATCTCAAACGGACGAATGTAGAGGGTCTTCTCGTTTACGGGCTGAGGAACCCAGGCCTCGTCAACCGCAATCAGCTGGCGCAGGCTCTCTACAAAGATCTCAACCGGCACCTCCGGCAACGCCATGCGGTGTGCGCTGCGCTGCAGGCGCTCGGCGTTTGCGGTTGGGCGGAAAGTCCAGACGGAGCCATCCTCGTGGCGGTAGGCCTTGATGCCCTCAAAGATCTCCTGGCCGTAGTGCAGAACCGCGGCGCTAGGGTCCATCATGATTGGGCCATACGGTTCAACGCGGGCATCGTGCCAGCCGGCGTCCTTGGTCCAGGTCACAACAATCTGGTGATCCGTGAACTTGGTGCCAAACACCGGGTTGGCCAGAATGGCCTCTCGCTCGGCCTCCGGCATTGGGTTGCCGTTTCTGGTTACTGTCCACTCATACTGAGCCATTTGTGCCTCTTTCTGCTTTGCCATCTACACCGATGGCCGGCAAATCTTTACAGGTAGGCGAAGATGCTTTCCGCTACTTCGCTGGTTGAACGCTTCTCCGCGCCGCGGTTTGCAAGTTCTGCTGCAACCGCTCGCTGAATTCGCCCTGCGGCCACCGGGTTCTTCAGGTGATCCAGGAGCAAGGCCGCGCTTAGGATTGCGGCCGTTGGGTCGGCAAGGTTCTTGCCTGCAATGTCCGGTGCCGAGCCATGTACCGGCTCAAACATGCTTGGGAAGTCGCCATCGGGGTTGATGTTTCCGGATGCGGCAAGGCCAATGCCTCCGGTCACGGCGGCAGCTAGATCGGTGAGGATATCACCAAAGAGGTTGTCGGTGACAATCACATCGAAGCGCTCCGGGTCGGTGACCATAAAGATGGTTGCCGCATCAACGTGCAGGTAGTCGTGGGTCACACCAGGGTATTCCTCGGCTACTTGGTTGACGATGCGCTGCCACATGGAACCCGCGTGAACCAAAACGTTGTGCTTGTGGACCAGCGTGACCTTCTTGCGGTCACGGCCGCTGGCCAGCTCAAACGCATAGCGAACCGTGCGCTCAACTCCATAGGCGGTGTTCACAGAAACCTCGTTGGCAACCTCGTGCTCGGTGCCCTGACGGATGGCGCCGCCGTTGCCCACGTATGGACCCTCGGTGCCCTCGCGCACAACTACGAAGTCGATCTTGCCGGGGTCTGCCAGCGGGCTGACCACACCTGGGAACAGCTTGCTCGGACGAAGGTTCACGTAGTGGTTAAAGGCGAATCGCAGCTTCAAAAGCAGGCCGCGCTCTAGAACGCCACTCGGCACGGCTGGGCTACCGATGGCGCCAAGCAGGATGGCGTCGTGCTCCTTGAGGCTCGCCATGTCGGCATCGGTGAGCAGTTCGCCACTGGCCAGGTAACGGCGAGCGCCAAGGTCGTACTCGGTGGTGGAAAACGTCACACCAGAACCGCGCGTGACGAGGTCAATCGCCTCCAAAGCGTAACGAGTTACCTCTGGACCAATTCCGTCTCCGCCAATAACGGCGAGCTTGTATTCACGAGTCAATTGCCTGCTCCTGCGCAAGTTGTTTCTATCAACTTTACCGCCAGACTATGCGGGTTTCTGGGCCAAAAGCACAACCGTGACAGACGGCCTCGGGCCGTCGTCTGTGCGCACCATTCCATTGCGGTTTTCTAGGGTTAAAACCTTCAACCCAAGATCTTGGCAAAGCGCGGTTAGGCTCTGCACCGATGGCAGCGTGTCCGGGTTTTGCGGCCCGTGACTGTTGTGCTGCAGGTTCTCCAGCGCGTGCCAGACACCCATGATGTACCCCCCGGGCTTGACCGCCGCTAACGTCTGAGCCATGGCCTGGGCAAACTGGTGACTGTAAATGTGCAAGTAGGCAACCACGGCCAAGTCAACAGGGGCAAGCCGCGAGGTGAAGTCCAGTGCGCTGGCCTCCGTGGTGATTACCCGGTCCGATACTGCCCGTTCCGCGGCAAGCTTGCGCGCCTTTTCCAACGCGTTGGGTGCAAAGTCGATGACCTCAACCGTCCAACCCTGCTCCGCAAGCCACGCCGCGTTGCGGCCCTCGCCACCGGCAACATCGATGGCCTTCCCGGGCGCTAGCGGGCCACAGAGTTCAACCACAAACTGGTTCACATCGGTGGTGTAAACGTAGGTGGCGGTGTCATACTTCTTCACCCAGGAGGTATTGTCCATGCCGCTAGCCTACCTGTCGTAAATTAGACCTAACCAAAGGCTATAAACATAAGGATTTCTCATGGCAATCGAAGTAACCATCGCAGACCTAGCCCAGCAGATTGGCAACGGAGCCTACGTCCTGGACGTGCGCGAGGACGACGAGTGGGCGGCCGGCCACGTGCCTGGAGCAACTCACATTCCACTTGGTGAACTTGAGGCCCGTATTAATGAGGTTGAAGACGGCGGCCGCGTTTGGGTCATTTGTCGTTCCGGTGTCCGCAGCCA
>JBJTNC010000210.1:0-2872 GCA_046073865.1 Micrococcales bacterium
ACCATAAAGAGGACGCCGCATAGTTGCGCCCGCGCCTAATGGGGTCGGTGCAATCAAATGCGAAACCGAATCTTGGTTTAGCGATTTTCCCGCGAATTAGTTGCACAAAGAACTAACCGCGTCTGAAGGCGTAATCCCGCCTAGCGCACAGGTCATTGATACCTGAGCCCAGAAAGCCAAAACTCCGAGGCCATCGCCTCGAGAAAGAGTAACGAAGCAAATGGACGAGATCCAGAACAACGAGCAGCCAGCAGCCGCACGCCCACGTCGTCGCGCAACCGCGGCAGCCGCAGCTCCAACCGAGAACGTAGCGGCGGCACCTGCCGCGGCAGCGGGCGAAGGCGCGCCTAAGCGCGGTCGCCGCCCAAAGGCCGAGGGTGCAGACGCTGCACCGGCCAGCGACGCCCCTAAGGCGGAGCAAGCGCCTCGCGAGGCCCGCGAGCCACGCGAAGCTCGTGAAGGAGCCGAGGGCGAGGCCCGCGAGCCGCGCGAGCCGCGCGAGGGCGGAAACAACCGCAACCGCAACCGTAACCACAACCGCGGCGAGGGCAACCGTGAGGGTGGCGAGGGCGAGGCACGTGAGCCACGCGAAGCCCGCGAGCCACGCGAAGGCGGCGAGGGCGAGGCCCGCGAGCCGCGCGAGCCACGCGAGGGCGGAAACAACAACCGTAACCGCGATCGCGATCGCGACCGTGACTTCGATGACGAGCGCCGTGGCGGCAACCGCCGCAACCGCAACCGTTACCGCGACCGCGATCGTCGTCGCGGTGGCAACGGCAACAGCAACGATGAGGCCGAGCCAGAGGTTTCGCCAGACGACGTGCTAGTTCCAGTCGCGGGTATCCTCGATGTCCTCGACAACTACGCATTCGTGCGCACCACCGGCTACTTGCCTGGCCCGAACGACGTTTACGTCTCGCTCAACCAGGTTAAGAAGTACGGCCTGCGCAAGGGTGACGCCGTTGTTGGCGCGATTCGCCAGCCACGCGATGGCGAGGGCCAGGGACGCCAGAAGTTCAACGCCATCGTTCGCATCGACAACGTCAACGGTCTCACAGTTGAGCAGGCTCAGAGCCGCGTTGAGTTTGGCAAGCTAACCCCGCTCTACCCGCAGAACCGTCTGCGCCTAGAGACCGAGCCAAACAAGCTCAGCACCCGAATCATCGACCTCGTGTCGCCAATCGGTAAGGGTCAGCGCGGTCTGATTGTTTCGCCACCTAAGGCCGGTAAGACGCTGGTTCTGCAGGCAATCGCTAACTCCATCGCCAAGAACAACCCAGAGGTTCACCTGATGGTGGTTCTGGTTGACGAGCGTCCGGAAGAAGTTACCGACATGCAGCGCACCGTCAAGGGTGAGGTCATCGCCTCCACCTTCGACCGCCCCGCCGAGGACCACACCACCGTTGCCGAGCTGGCCATCGAGCGCGCCAAGCGCCTGGTTGAGCTGGGTCACGACGTGGTGGTTCTGCTTGACTCCATCACCCGTCTGGGCCGCGCCTACAACCTGAGCGCACCGGCTTCGGGCCGTATCCTCTCTGGTGGTGTGGACTCTTCCGCTCTCTACCCACCAAAGCGCTTCTTCGGTGCCGCACGCAACATCGAGAACGGTGGCTCGCTGACCATCCTCGCAACCGCACTGGTTGAGACCGGATCCAAGATGGACGAGGTCATCTTCGAGGAGTTCAAGGGAACTGGAAACATGGAGCTTCGCCTGAGCCGCCAGCTGGCAGACAAGCGAATCTTCCCTGCCGTTGACGTCAACGCCTCGGGTACCCGTCGCGAAGAGATGCTGATGAGCCCGGACGAGACCAAGATTGTCTGGAAGCTCCGCCGCGCACTCACCGGCCTGGAGCAGCAGCAGGCGCTCGAGCTCGTGCTCAGCCGCCTGAAGGAAACCTCCAGCAACGTGGAGTTCCTGATGCAGGTCCAGAAGTCGATGCCTGTTCCACAGGGCAACGACGCTGAATAATCCACCTAGGAATATCAAAGAATGCTCGACTCGGTTCAGCCGCTGCTGGCAGAACACCTGGCACTTCAGGAGCAACTCTCCGATGCCGCGGTGCACGCCAACCCTCAGCTCGCAAAGAAACTCAACCGTCGCTACGCCGAACTCTCGGCCATCGTAGCGGCCTACGAGAACGTTCAGACCCTCACCGATGACCTGGCCGCGGCCAAGGAACTGGCCAAGGAAGACGACGCCTTCGCGGAAGAGGTTCCGGCCACCGAGGAGAAGCTTCACATCGCCAACGAGAAGCTGCGCCGCCTGCTGATCCCTCGTGACCCAGACGATGGCCGCGATGCCATCATGGAGATCAAGGGTGGAGAAGGCGGTGCGGAATCCGCGCTGTTTGCCGCAGACCTGCTTCGCATGTACCTGCAGTACGCCAACAGCCGCGGCTGGAAGACCGAGATCCTGGACAAGAACGAGTCCGACCTCGGCGGCTACAAGGACGTCCAGGTTGCAATCAAGTCGAACGCAACCGACCCATCGCAGGGTGTCTGGGCCAGCCTCAAGTACGAGGGCGGCGTGCACCGAGTGCAGCGCGTTCCGGCAACCGAGACCCAGGGTCGCATCCACACCTCAACCGTTGGTGTGCTGGTGTTCCCAGAGGTTGACGAGCCCGAGGAAATTGAGATTCACCCGAACGACATTCGCATCGACGTTTACCGTTCGTCTGGCCCCGGTGGTCAGTCCGTGAACACCACGGACTCTGCGGTTCGCATCACCCACCTGGCCACCGGCATCGTGGTTTCCATGCAGAACGAGAAGTCTCAGCTGCAGAACCGTGAGGCCGCCATGCGCGTGCTTCGCGCCCGTCTGCTGGCCGCCCAGCAGGAGGCCATCGATGCCGAGCAGTCCGCTGCCCGCAAG
>JBJTNC010000211.1:0-21209 GCA_046073865.1 Micrococcales bacterium
CGGCAGCATCATGGTTCCAATCACGAACACCACGAGACCCTTACGGCCACGGAAGTTGAGCTTCGCAAAGGCGAATCCCGCGATGGCCGAGAAGAAAACCTGAGCCGCTGCGATGGTTGTGCCAACGAAAATGGTGTTCCAAATGGACTGACCGAAGGTTGGCGCTGCCTCAAAGACGTGATTCATCAGGGTGAGGAAGCGCGGTCCCGGAACCAGCGTTGGCGGGTTCTTAGAGATGGCCTCGTTGCCGTTGGAGGCAACGATGTACATCCAGTAGAACGGGAAGGCCGACACCAATGCGGTCAGGGTGAGCACAAGGTACGAGACCGGAGAGACTCGGCGCCAGTGGTCTTTCTTGCTGTAGTGGCGGAACACCCAGATTGCAATCGCCAGGCAGACGATGGAGGTGACCCAGAAACCCGGGTTCAGGAAGAGGCTCACTGCACTGCCTCCCCGCTGCCAATCCTTCTGGTGATCAAGAAGTTGATTCCAGAGATGATGAGCACGATGAATGTGATCATGATTCCGATGGTTGCCGCATAGCCCCAGTTGCCCATGTGAGCCTGCTCGTAGAGGAACAGGGTGAGGGTTGAGAACTGGCGGCTGTCACCACCGGCCTCGCTTCCGGCGAGGGTGAGAGGCTCGGCAAACACCTGGAGTCCACCGATGGTTCCCACTACCAGAACGAAGGTGATGGTGTTGCGGATACCCGGAAGGGTGACCGAGGTGAACTGGCGCCAGCGGTTGGCGCCATCGATGGCTGCCGCCTCGTAGAGCTCGTTTGGCACAGCCAGCATCGCAGCTAGGAAGATCAGGGCGTTGTAGCCCAGCCAGCGCCAGGTGATCATGGTGGCGATTGCGATCTGACCGGGGATGGCCTCGGACACGAAGTCAATGTGGTGGGTGAAGCCCAGCCAGCCGAGTGCCAGGTTGACCAAGCCAAAGTCACGGCTAAACAACTGCCCAAACACGATGGCCACTGCCAGCACCGAGGTGATGTTTGGCACCAGCAGGATGGTGCGCCAGAAGGTCTTGAACCGCAGCTTGGGGTTGCGAAGCACGTTTGCCAGGGCGATCGCCAGGATCATCTGGGGGAAAGTGCTGAGTGCCCAAATTTGGAAGGTGTTCTGAACTGCAAGCCAGAATCGGTCGTCAACAATTACCTGCTGGAAGTTCTTGAGTCCGATGTAGCTGTGGGTGAAGTCCAGGGGGTCCCACTGGAAGAACGCGATGTACACCGAGTAGATAACCGGCGCCAATCCGAAGATGAGGAACATCACGGTGAAGGGAGCGGTGAAGAGGTAACCCCACCTTCCCTGCAGTGATGGAACCACGCCGTCGGGTTTCTGGTTCTTCCTCTTCACCGCCTTGGCGGACGGGGTCCGCCAAGGCGATGCAGATTTGGTCTTGCTCATTGGTTACTGTCCAACCGCCGTCTTGATCTCGTTGAGGGCCTGCTGCCAGGCTGCCGCCGGCGACTGCTTCTTCAGGCCAACACGGCTAAGTGCCTGACCGAAGATGTTGTCGATTGCGCGCTCCTTCTTACCCTCGAAGATTGGCTTCAGGGTCTGCACCGAGGTGCCGTAGATCTTGCCAACCGGGGCGTTGTTGAAGAAGGCGTCCTTGTAGTTGACGAGGGCTGGGTCGTTGTAGAGAACCGATGCGGATGGGAACAGGCCGTACTGCTTGAAGATGGCCAGCTGCTCTGCAGGGGACTCGTACCAGCTGATGAAGTCCCAGGCGGCCTGCTTGTTCACGGCCGACTTAGGGATGGTCAGCTGGCTTCCACCCTGGTTGCCACCGCCACCGGGCAGGTCTGCGATGTCCCACTTGCCCTTGGTCTTCGGAGCCTGCTGCTTGATGTAATCCATCATCCAGGCTGGCGCCAGAACTACGGCGAAGATGCCCTTGTTCATGCCCACGTTCCAGTCGTTGGTGTATGGGTTGATGTTGGTTCCTATTCCGGAGGTGAGCGCCTTTGCGGTGGTTTGGAATGCGGTCTGCACCTGAGGGTTCGTGGTGTAGATGAGCTTGCCGTCCTTGGAACCGTCGTTCTGGTAGTACTTTGCGGTTCCCTGGTCCAGAATGGCCTGGTACAGGGTGGCGGCGTTGTCCATGAAGCCGTAGCAGACCTTGGTCTTGGAGCAAGACTTCTTCTCCGCAGCGCTCAGCTTCTTGTTGTACTTCTGACCGGTTGCGATGAAGGCGTCCCAGGTTGGCCAGAGGTTACCAACGGCAACGCGGTCGGTTGGAAGACCGTGCTTCTTGAACAGGTCGGGGCGGTAGGCGACCTCCAGGCCACCTACGTCAGTTGGCAGACCGATGACGGAGCCATCGACTCCAACGCCCTGGTCCCAACGCCATGGAAGGTAATTGGACTCGATGCTGCCGGCGTTGTATGGGGCCTGGCGAAGATCGGTGAAGTACTGAGGGTAGGCGCGGAAGTATCCCGAGTACGAGACCTCAACAGCAGCCACGTCTGGAGTCTTGTTGGCCAGGAAGGCGGTGATGAGGCTCTGGTGGTGGGCGTCCAGTCCGCTCTTCTTGAGCTGGATGGTCACCTCCGGGTGAATCTTCTTGTAGTCGATGAGCGCCTGCGGCTCAATCACGTTTCCGTAGGTCCAGATAGTTAGCGTTACGGGGGTTGCCGCCTTCGCAGGCATTGCCAGAGTTACGGGGAGTGCCATAACCACGGCGGTTCCCAGGAGTCTCTTCAGAAGAGTTTTCACTTCAATCTCTCTATCTGGTTACTGGGCGGCTGTTGTGCGACAGCCGCCCAGTGCCAATTCATTTCGGAAAGGTAATGAGTTCCGTGAAATCGGTTTCACGTGTTACCATTAGACACGTGAAATCGGTTTCACGGCAAATTGAATCAAGCCCAAAAAGCGCCATCGTTACATAATCGTTACCGCCTATTTGTGCAGAGGCGTGCAGTATCTTCGTTAGATCCTCAGAGGAAGAAAAATGCCAAAACTCGCCAAACTCGCAGCGCTCACGGTAATTGCCGGAGTGGCGCTAGCCGCCGTTGTAAACCCCGTCGCCGCCTCTGGCAAGACCAAGGCACCCGTACTCAAGATGCTTTGGCACCAGGAGTTCAACGGCAAAGCGGGAACCGGCCCAAGCACAAGCATCTTCAACTACGACCTGGGCGGTGGTGGCTGGGGCAACCAGGAGCACGAGGCGTACGTGGATGACCACGCAACGCTCGATGGCTCCAAGCAGGGCAACCTGGTGATTTCGGCAACCCGATACACCCCAAACCTCAACGACATCTACTACACCTGCCCAATCGACACCCAGGGTTCGGCCTGCGAGTTCCTGTCCTCGCGTATCCAGACTCAGGGCAACCTGCAGTTCCAGTACGGTCAGCTCTCGGCACGCATCAAGGTGCCTAGCGGCGATGGCGTATGGCCCGCATTCTGGCTTCTTGGCAACGACATCAGCACCAACGCGTGGCCTAACTGCGGCGAGATCGACATCATGGAAGCCCGCGGCGACCAGTACCCAGCCAACGTCTTCGGCACCGCACACGGCCCCGGCTACTCTGGCGCGGACGGAATCGTGAACACCGCAACCTCCAAGTCGCCACTGTCAGCCGGCTACCACATCTTCACCGTAGTGTGGCAGAAGAACAAAATTCAGTGGCTGCTGGACGGCAAGGTCTACAACACCGTCACCCCGGCCATCGTGGGAGCCGGCAAGGAGTACGTCTTCAACAAGCCGTTCTTCCTGATTCTGAACCTGGCCATGGGCGGAAACTTCGTCGGCGGACCTGTTGACCCAACCCTCAACTCGGCGGACATGTCAATCGACTGGATTCGCTACTACAGCTACAACGGCGTGGGCAAGGTTACGGGCACCAAGGCCGCCATCAAGGCCGGTAAGCCCTAGGCAATAAGCCAAAGATTCGGGCGGGTTACTAGTTGACCCGCCCGAATCCGTTTAACGTGGAGTACTTCACCCAGTCGATGAGGAAGTCGCTGTTGGTGCCATTTGCCTGGTTCGATCCCGGCCACACCGCGTTGTTGAAGATTAGGAAGAACGGCTGATTGAACGGCCAGTTTCCCGCGGCGTCTATTACCCGCTTCTGGTTATTTGCGAGGGTTTGGGTAACGGCCTGACCATTGAAGGTATCCGTGGCGTAGGTGACCCCATCCATGGCGAAGGAAATCTGATTCGGCAGCCAGTCGATGGACCACACGTGGTAGCCGGCAGAGATGTTGGAAAGCGGAGCCACCGCGGTAACGCCTGCCCCACCCAGCCAGTCGCCGCCACCCGCTGCGCTTCCGTGCAGCGTGCCCTGAACAACTGAGTTAGCGCCAAGGCCCTCCATGATGTCGAGTTCACCGGACGCCGGCCACTGCACGGTACCGAATGCTCCGTTTGGTGGTTGATAATCGCTGCCGAGCATCCAAATGGCAGGCCAGTTGTAGGCACCCTGAGGCAGCTTGGCCCGAATCTCCAGCCGGCCGTACTGGAAGTTCACTCGGCCCTGGGTCCAGATTCGCGAGGACCGCCAGAGATTCGAATCGCGAACGGTGTGAATCCTAAGATTGCCTGCCCCATCGGTAGTTGCGAAGTTTGGATCGTTGAACTCAATCTCGCCCGTGCCGTAGGTTGGCAAACCCAGCTCTGAACTTCCGTTACCGTGCAGGCCCCAGAGTGAGCTTCCGTCCACAACCGAACCCCTGGGTTCGTTGAAGTTTTGAACCCAGAGGAGGCCGGGCGTGGGGGTGAGCCTCACGCTAACCCGGTTGCCATCTTGCGGTGTCGTGCTGCCGCTGGCCAAACCACCGCTAACCTGCTGAACCGTTGCAGTTGGGGCAAATCTAGCCAGATAAGCGGCAACTGCTGCGGTTCGCTTGAGGGCCAGCTCGCCCGCAGCGGTTCCGGCGGCGGGAGCCGAGTAACCCGTCAGGAGAATCTGCTGGGCTCTGGCGATGTCTTGGCGGGCCGCCACAAGTTGGGTCTTGGCCAGGTCTGGAAGAATCCAAGACTGCGGCGACGTTCCGGGGGCGAAGGCCAGCACCACCGTGACGTCTGTGGCTGATTTTTTGAATTGGCTGGCGGAGGCGGGTTGGAGGAGCGATAGACCCGTGAGCAAGACCGCAAGAGCCGCTACCAATACCCGAAATCTGTGAAAGCGGTTTCTTGACATGTTCGAAGTCTAACCGCACGCCTCAGGTCTGGCTAGGCTGGCCTTGTGAGAAACCCCAAAGAACTCTCGAGCCAAGAAGACTTCAGCCTGTTTTTGGCAAGCCGAAGAAGCACCCGTGACTTCCTGCCAACCCCGATTGAACCTGCCGTCATCGAGCAGCTAATCGCGGACGGACTGACGTCTCCGTCCTGGAGCAACACCAGGCCTGTGATGGTGGCCGTGGCCTCGGGAAGCCTGCGCGACGAAATTGCCGCGGATATGCTTGCCCGCTCCAAGTACGTGATCGGATTCCGCATCGGCAGCCTCGCGGACAAGCTCCGGTTCCTGCTGCACCCGGGTGCCTGGCCCATCAGCGACCACTCCATGATCAAGGCATACCCCGAGGAGCTGCGGCCGCGAGCCAAGCGGGTTGGCAAGGAACTCTATGGGCACATCGGTGTGGCTAGGGGCGACAAGCAGGCGCGCGAGGAACAGTGGGCAAAGAACTACAACTTCTTTGGCGCACCCGTTGAGATCTTCGTGTTCGCGCACGACGGGCTGGGGGTTTTTGCCGCCAATGATGCTGGCATGTTTGCAGAGAACCTCATCCTCAGCGCGCACGCTCGGGGTCTGGGTACCTGCGCGCAGGGTGCGGCAGTGCTCTGGGCGAGCGCCATTCGCAAGCGCTTCGATGTTCCAAAGGGCTACAAACTTCTGTACGGAATTGCGCTCGGCTACCCATCGAAGAATCCGGTTAACGAGTTTGGCGCGCATCGTCTGACTCCAGCGGAAATCACCATCCCGCCCAAGGCCTAGCCGAAACGCGAAACCTGAGCCAAACCGCAGATGAACGGCGGTTTCGCACCATTGGATTAGCCTTGGCGGATTCGCCCCACACCCGGGATTAGCCTGCCAACCTTAGATGCGTATTCCGCGTAGTCGGGGTATTTGACCAGTAGCAGCCGCTCCTCAAAACGCGCCTTGAAGTGCAGCAGCACGACAAATCCAAGCAGGGCCGGCATCTGAAACACGGATCCGGACCCAACGGTTAGCGCCGCGCCTATCAGGATGAGGCCGAGGTAAATGGGGTGCCGCACCAAGGCGTATAGTCCCGTGGTTTTGAGCGTGGCCCGCTCGAGCGGAACCGGGTTTGCGGTGAGGCTCCTGCCGAGGCCAAAGATGGCCACCGCGGTTACAAGGATTCCTGCGCCTAGAACAATCTGGGCAACCAGGTGAAGCGCACCGCCTACAGCCCAATCCGAACGTCCCGGAACAAACATCAGCTCGGCCAGCAGGATGAACTGCCCGGTCACCATTAGGTTCCCTCTGGTCTTATCTTTCATGAGCACTCCATCCTTGCGGCTAGTCTCACCCTAGCCCTAGAGGGTTCCGGCATCCAGTTGAGCAAGCACCTGCTGAGCACGCTCGCGCACCTCGGGCACGTTATCGAGGCGTTTCAATCCGGCGAGCGCCTGGAACATTCTGTGGTTCTTAGAGAAGTCTGCGCTGTGTCTGTCGATGAAGTCCCAGTAGAGAGTTGTGAACGGGCAGGCTCGTTCCCCCACTCGAAGCTTGGGGTCGTACCAGCAGCTCTTGCAGTGATCGGTCATCCGGTTAAGGTAGGCGCCCCCGCCGGCGTAAGGCTTAGTCATCAGCCGGCCGCCATCGGCGAAGGTTGCCATGCCGATGATGTTTGGCACCATCACCCAGTCGGATGCGTCCACAAACTGCTCTCGCATCCAGTCGAGAAGTTCTCTCGGGTTGGTGCCGGAGATGAGGGCGAGGTTGCTGAGGATCATGAGCCGTGGAATGTGGTGGGTCCAGGCCCGCTCCTCAACCTGGGAAACCACCGAACCCACGCACGCCATCCGGGTCTTCGAGGAGTCTAGATAAACCGGGGGTAGCGGCCTGGTGGCCCCCAGTGCGTTGTTCTCAACGTAGTCTTCACCCAGGAACCAGTACATGCCGTTGATGTATTCGCGCCAACCAATCACCTGGCGCACAAACGCCTCCACCGATGCCAGCGGTGCGCCGCTGCGATACGCCTCCAAAACCCTGTCAATCACCTCGGCCGCGTGGATGAGACCAACGTTCAGGTAGGGACTGAGCAGCGAGTGGTGGAGAGCCCAGTTCTGCGCCGTCACAGCGTCCTCGTATGGACCAAAGCCGTTGAGGTTGTTCTCCACGAAGTGCTCCAGTTGCCTCAGCGCCCCGTCCCTGGTTGTTGCCCAGGTGGCGCTTGGCTCGTGGCCCAGTTGGGCGGCAACCTGCGCATCGATGGCGTCACGCTGGTGCTCCAGGTATGCGGGCCAGGTGTAGTTCTTTGGTGGCGGTAGCCGGTTGTCTTCGTCGAAGTTCCAGCGGCCCCCCTCGGGCTGGCCGCCGTTCACCAGGATGTTTAGCCGCACCCGTTGAGCGCGGTAGAAGTTCTCCATGACAAAGGTTCGCTGGCGCTGCGCCCAGCTGTGAAAGTCGCGGCGCGAGGTGAGGAAGAAGTCATTGTCAACCCACTCAACCCCGTACTCGGTCAGCTGACGATACTGCCTGAAGCTGGAGGCCTGGGCCGCAACTACGGGCAGGTTTCCAAACTCTGCCCTGGCCGCTTGCAGGCCATCGATGGTGGTGGGTGCCTGAATGTAGCGCACCAGGTGCCCCGAGGCCTCGAGGTCCGCAGCAAAGTGCCGAGCCGCCGAGAGCATAAAGAAGAGACGCTCCGGGTGCCAGGGTCGTCCCGTGAGCATGCGGGCACTCTCCACCAGCACCACAACATCGATGCCCTTGGCGGCATTCTTTAGCGCGCCGTATTTCTGATTCAGGTGGTCGTGTGCCACATAGATGATGCGGCGCTGCTGGGCGGCGGTTGCCTCAGGCATTGGCGCTCCCCTGCTGCAGAGCCTTGCTCAGGAAACCCGAGACACCGCGCCAGAAGTCGTCCGGCTGTTCCTCGTGCGCAATGTGGCCACAGTTGGGAACCAGGTAGATGGAGTGGCCCGGGATTCGCTCGGCAACGCGGAAGGTGTCCTCCACAGTCACAATCTGATCCGAGTCGCCCGAAACCACAAAGGTTGGAATATCAAGACGCCACAGGTTGGCGCGAACCCGGTTTTGCTGGCTGGCCGTGATGAAGCGCCAGAGCCTGGTGGTCCAATCCGGCTGGGTCATCGGCGCGCGGTAGCCATCGATGATTGCCTGCGTCAGTTTGCCCGGGTCACGGAAGGAGTCCCGCAGAATCCGCATGCCGAGCTTTTCGAATCCCTTGAGGCGGCGCGACCCCCAGGCCTCTATCCTCGGGGCTCTGGCGAGTTTGGCGAACAGTGCTAGCGGGGGCGGTTTGCGCCAGATTGCGGGTGACTCGAGCACGAGCGCGGCAATCTCGCCGGGGTGCCTGAGCTCGTATTCCGCGGCCAGGAGCCCTCCCGCGGAGTGGCCAACCAGAACCACCGGCCTTCCGTTTGCCCTGGCGGCAAGTATTTGGCGCAACAGATCAACCTGGCCGTCCAGAGAGTAGGGGTCAGGGGTGAGGCCGCTTGAAACCAGGGGAGTGAACCCGAAACCCGGACGGTCGTAAGAAATCACGTGATGTTCCACGGCAAACCGCTCGAACATAGCGTTCCAACTGAAGCTGCTCGCGCCAAAACCGTGCAGCAGAACAACGAGGCTTCCAGCATGCGGATTAGCCTCCGAAAACTCGATTGGGTAGCCGAACTCGTGGGTAAGCACAGAGCAAGATTACGCCCCGCGACCAGCGGAATGAAAAGCGTCGGTTTGAGGTTTTGAGTGATACCGCGAGACAAGGATTGTTGAAAGTGACCGCACTGCCACCAGAGGTAACCGAATTCATTGCAACGCTGAGGGAGTCATTCTTGGAGCGCCGCCAGAGTGCATCCAGCCACGCCACCGCCGGCTCCAGCGATCCCGAGTTTGTCACTCGAGCAGTGCTTTCCCTGCTTGCACGCGGTGGTTCAACCAGCGAACAGTTGGTGGCAGACCTGGAGCTTGTTTCCGCGGGTGTACCGGCCAGCGATGTGCACCAGGATCTGCTGCGCCTGCTTGAGGAGGGCCTGGTTTCGTTCGATATGAACGACGGCGTCAAGAGTTACGGAATCACCGCTCAGGGCACCGAGAAGTTGGCCGAGCTGCGCGCCGCATGCGATGAGGCAGATGCAGAGGCCGAGGCCTCGAAGACCGCGGGGCGAGGCACCTCGGCCCTCGATGCGCGACGAGAGTTTGCCAAGGCCGGGATCGCGCTGACCCAAGCGGTATCGGCACTCGCCACCACCGGCAAGACAGAGCATCTGCGCAGTGGAGCTGCCGCGCTGGATAGAACCGCGAAAGAGATCTTCGCCATTCTGGGAAACAGCAAGTAGCGGTGACGTCGGACACCGCGGAACGGACCAGGCGCAACAGGTATCTGCGCTCGCGCTACAGGAAGATTGTGCGCTTCGCCGCAATCGTCCTATTGAAGAGCTGGTTCTTCGAGCTCTTCCTGCCGCAGATTGGGCTAGCCAGAATCGCAGAGCGCACCCGCATCCGGCGCTTCCGAAAGGTGGCGCGAAACTTCAAGAAGCTGGCGCTCGAGCTTAGCGGTCTCATGATCAAGGTGGCTCAGTTCGTGTCATCGCGCATGGACATCCTGCCCGCCGAAATCACTCGCGAACTGGATGGTCTCCAGGACAGGGTTCCGCCTGAGCCGTTTCATCTGGTGCGTCGCCAGATTGAAGACAGCCTCGGAATGCGCATCGATGAAGCGTTCCTGGATTTTGACGAGACTCCCATCGCAGCCGCCTCTCTGGGTCAGGCTCACGCAGCGAGGCTACTGGCCCCGGTTGGCACCGCCAGCGACCGCGTTGTGGTCAAGGTGCTCCGCCCGGGCATCGAGGAAATTGTTGAAGTTGACCTGAAGGCGCTTCGCAAGGTTTCGGTGTGGATGTCCAAGGTGAAGCTGATCTCCCGCCGGGCAGACGCACCGGCGCTGGTGGAGGAGTTTGCGGCAACCACCTACCAGGAGATTGACTACCTGAACGAGGCAAAGAACCTCGCAACCTTCGAGCGCAACTTCGCCGATGACCCATACGTTGGAACCCCAAATGTGGTTTGGGACTTCAGCTCGAAGCGGGTGCTGACTCTTGAAGACGTGACGGCAATCAAGATCTCCGATGTGGACGCCGTTATCGCAGCGGGAATCAGCCCGAGCGCGGTCTCCGCAGAGTTTGCCAGGGTCACCTTCCAGCAGATCTTCGTGCACGGCTTCTTCCACGCCGACCCGCACCCGGGCAACGTGTTCGTGAAGCCGAGCGCAGAAAACCCCGGCGGCTTCCAACTGGTGTTTATCGACTTTGGCATGATGGGCCGAATCACCAACCAGCAGCGCGAAAACCTGACCAGATTCATCTTTGCCCTCGCCCGCCGCGATGCCCAGGGTTGGGTGGATTCGGTTGAACGGCTGCACCTGCTCTTGCCAAGCGCCGACAGGGTTCAGCTGGAACAGGCCATCGATGTGATGTTCAGGCGTTTCGGCGGTGTTGCCGTAACCGAGATTGCCAATACCGACCTGAGCGTGTTCAAGGACCTGGCGCTCGAGTTCTCAGACCTACTGCGGACCCTGCCTTTCCAGGTACCCGAGAACTTCCTGCTGCTGGTTCGCAGCATCTCGCTGGTTTCGGGTGTTGCCAGCGGACTGAACCGCGACTTCAATATCTGGGATGCGCTGGACCCGTTTGCCCGAAGCCTGCTGGCCGGTGGCGCAAAGGGCGCGGCAGAGACCGTGCTGTCCACGGCGTGGGAGAGCCTCAATACGTTCGCACAACTGCCTAAGCGGGTGGATAACCTGATCGGCAGGTTGGAACGCGGCGAGATAACCATCCGCAACACGCAACTGGAGAAGAGGGTTTCCAGGGTTGAGCGCGGGCAGTCTCGCCTGGTCTTCGCGCTTTATTTCTGCGGGATGCTGGTGGTTGGCAGCTACCTTCGGTCCATCGGAGACCCGCTCGGCAACCCGCTTGTGATTGCCTCGCTGCTACCGCTGGTTTTGGGGCTGCTGCCGCGCTAGGTTGCTTGGTGCACTAGCCCTCAGACGCCCTGCTTCCGTGGCGCCTGGCTCTAGCCCTGGAAGAGGGCAACCGCGATGGCCACAAAAATGACCACGAACACGGCCGGGGTCACAAACTTCACAACCTCGAGGTAGCGAACCTGTGATGCGAGACCGAGCACGGTTCCGGCCTGCTGGGCGTCCTTCGCAGAGGAGAACTGAGCGAGGGCGCCGAGGATTCCGGATGCCAGCAGAATGAGCAGCGCCGCCACACGAACCCAGAAGCCAGCCGAGGCCAGCCCAAACTGAAGCAGAGCCACATTGGTTATCAAGAGAAACGTTGGAGCAATCTGCGAGACCACTATGCGGTTCCAGGACTGCTGCCAAAGCAGCTGTGCTTCTGACTGAGACATGACTTCCTTCGGTTGGGGTTTCTGCAATAAGTAAATACCTAAGGCAAGCAAAACCTTTCCAAGAAACCTGTACCGATAGTTACCTAAACTTGGCTTGTGCTGAAAAGACTGATCGTTATCTCCCGCCCCGTGCTCTGGGTTAACACCATCGGAACCACCGTGATGGGAATGTGGCTCGCGGGTAGCCTCTGGGACTGGCGCGTACTGCCCATCCTGGTTTGGGTGACGCTGCCGTTCAACCTGCTGATTTACGGCATCAACGACATCTTCGACCAAGAGACCGACAACATCAACGCCCGCAAGGGTGGCTACGAGGGCGCGCACATCAGCCCGTCCGAGGTGAAGCCAATCTGGTGGGGTGTGCTCCTTACCAACCTGCCGTTCCTCGCTTATTTCGCTTTCACACTGCCCTGGCCGGCAACCGCATGGATGCTGGCGTACAGCCTGTTCTTCACCTTCTACTCGGCTCCGCCGCTGCGATTCAAGGCACGCCCCTACTTCGACAGCTTCTCCAACACCGACTACGCGTTCCCGCTGGCATTCGTTCCACTGGCTCTTGGCAAGGAGCCGGCCTGGATTGCCGTTGCGGCACTTATGGCTTGGTCTATCGCAAAGCACGCCTACGATGCCATCCAGGACATCCCGCAGGACTCAGATACCGGTATCGAAACCACCGCCGTCCACTTTGGGGTTCGCGGAACCCTGGTTTGGTCGGGTCTCTGGTGGGCGCTGTCCACGGTGCTTTTCGCTCTCGTGAACATCCCGGTCGCCCTGGTAAACCTTGTGATTGCCGGCTACCTGGTGATTTCGGTTTGGCGCCAGCCAACCCCTAAGCGCGCGCACGATGTTTACAAGTACTCCATTGCTTTCCCCTACGTTGCGGGAGCCGTTGCGGGCATGCAGCTTGTGGCAGCCATCTCACTCGGAATCATCTAGTGGCAAGAGTCGTGGTTCTTGGCGCGGGCCTGTCTGGCCTTGCCAGTGCCGCGCTCCTCGCGCAGGCGGGCCACAGCGTCACGGTCCTGGAGCGAAACTCCTGGGTTGGCGGTAAGTCGAGGCGCATCGTCGTTGCCGGCCAGCGCATGGACACCGGTCCAGCCCTCGTCACCTACCCGGAGGTCATCTCCAGGTTTTTCGCCACCTTCGATTCGCTCGGCACTGTCAAGGCATCGCAGGTAGTTGACCTGCAGTTTGAGAAGCTTCCGGAGATTGGGCGCTACTACCTGCGGGACGAAGTGACAGACCTACCGGTAAAGCCCGGCCACCCCTGGCACGCGGCCTGGGAGCGGTTTGCCACCCGACACGACCGCCTGACCCCCGCCATCACGCGCCTCCTCACGCTGCACCCGGCCAGCCTAAAGACCCTGGCGCCTGTGTTCCAGATCGCGTCAACCTACGGCAGCAGGCTCACAACCGAGCGCTACGTCTCGGCGCTGGGCTGGATGCCGGAGGGCCTGCGAGAGGTCATCGCCATCCACACCCTAAATGCGGGAATCTCACCCAAGCGGTCGCTCGCAATCTACGCATCGATGACCGCCAGCATGGCATCGCAGGGAATGTCCGTGCCTGTTGGCGGCGTAAACGAGATTGCCCAGTCGCTTGCCAAGCTTGCCGAGGCAGCCGGAGCCAAGGTACTGCTGAACCAAAAGGCGAAGCGGGTTTCAAAGGGACTGGTTGAGACGGAGACCGATCGCTACGAGTTCGACCACCTCGTTAGCTCGGTTGACCCACAGGTGTTGAAGCAGCTGATGCGTCCGGAGTCGCAACCGGCGCAGCCGGGCCTAAGCTCCTGCTCCGGAGTGGCCATCTACGCGGTTTTGAAGCAGGATCTGCCCAGCGATATTGTCACCCACTCGGTGGTTATGCCGGATGACTCCGGTCAACTCTTCGACGCCATCGAGGCCAAGCGAGTGCCCGAGCAAACCATGACCTTTGTGAACTACTACCGGGCCGGGCACATCTACCCCAACAGCAAGCCCACCGTTGCCGTTCTGCTCACAGCCCCTGCTGACGGACAGGACCACGGAATCGACAGCCCGTGGGTGCGAGCCGAGCTCGACCGGGTGTCCCAGAAACTTGGTCTGGAACAACCGATCGACTCCCTCTTTGAGGACTACCAGCTGCTAAACCCCAAGTACTTCTCGGTTTACGGTGCCACCGATGGCGCGCTATACGGAGCCACCAAGCCGCTGTGGCAGTCTGGCCCATTCCACGTGCCCGCGCACCACAACCCGCTTCGGCCCTGGCTCTGGAGGGTTGGTGCGTCGGTTCATCCCGGTGGCGGTATCCCAGCGGTTCTGGGCAGCGCCCAGATCACCACATCGCGGCTACTGAAGCGATTGGGTACCGGCGGCCGCTAGCCGTGGAGCGTCGTGGCTAGCCGTGGAGCGCCGCCGCCAGCTGGTAGTAGAGCGGGATTCCCAGAATCAGGTTGAACGGGAACGTGATGGCGAGCGAGCAAACCAGCGGTATTGAAGCCTTGGCATCTGGAAGGGCAATGGCCACCGCAGCCGGCGCCGCGATGTAACTTGCCGAGGCGCAGAGTACCGCGAGTGCGGTTGCGCCGCCGGCGGAGAGGCCCGATGTAACTCCCAGGCTGGCTCCGATTGCACCACCCAGTACCGGCATCACTATGGCAAACAGCACCATGCGCCATCCCAGGGTCTTGAACTCCGAGAGCTTCTCGCCGGCCTTGATGCCCAGGGTGAGTAGGAACAGAACGAGCAGGCCGGACTGCAGGTCTCCGAACAGCGGCTTCACCTTCTCGTATGCCGCGGCGCCCGAAACCAGGCCCATCACCAGACCTCCCAGCAGGAGGAGCACTGTCTTGCCGAAGAACACCTCGCGCAGCACGGCCGAGTTTCCGGCTCCGCGCAGACCACCGCTGGCCAGGGTGATGCCAACCAGGATTCCCGGAATCTCCATGGCCACGAGGAGCGTGGTCACCAGACCCTCGTAGGGAATCTTGGCCTGGTCCATGAAGACCAGTGCCGCGGAGAAAGTGACGAGCGAGGTGGATCCGTAGTGAGCCGCAACGGCACCGCGGTCTATCTGGCTGAGACCCGGCACAAACCTGAGCAGGAGGTACGCGATGAACGGTATCAGCAGGCCGGCCACGAAGGTTAGCCCAAGCGGAAGCGCAACCTGCTGGAAGTTCTCGGACCTAAGCGCAACGCCACCCTTGATACCGATGGACAGCAGCAGGATGAACGAGATGGCCTCGTACGCCCCCTTGGATACGGCTAGGTTTGTCTTCAGCCTGGATGCGAGGATGCCGAGGGCGAAGGCCAGAATGGGAATGCTTGTGATGTTTGTGAGTGCAAGTTCGAGGTTCATAGGAAAAATAATACAGGTATTTTTATTCCTGAATACTAGTGCTAGCATTTTTCTATGAGTTGGACCTTCCTGAGTAATCACGGCCACGTGGCGGTGCAGCTTTCTCAGAACCCAGACCAGAGGATCTCCGAACTCGCAGAGCGAGTTGGCATAACCGAGCGCAGAGTAGCCGCAATTCTGCGAGACCTGCAGGAAGCCGGTTACCTGAGCGTTGCCAAGGATGGCCGGCGCAATCTCTACGAGGTTGACCTGAGCAAGAGCCTTCGCCACCAATCCGAAAACCGCAAGACTCTTGGCGACCTCCTGTCTGTGTGGAAGTAGCGGGCAGCGGCCGTGAATAGCAAAGTGCAAACCCTCAAGAGCAGCCTCGGCAGGGTTGAGGCCTTTGCCATCGGGGATCGCGAATACATAGCCTTCGTACCCAAATCGCTGACGGCCAAAACTCCCGTTCTCATCACGCACGATGCCCAGAACTACCTGATTGACCTCGACGCAACCTGGAACGGCCAGAACTGGGGCGTCATCGAAGCCATTGATTCCGGCCGAATCCAGCCACACCACTCACTGGGGTTGCCCCTAATTGTCTCGGTGCACCTGAAAGACAGCACTGGCCTCAGGCTGAACGAGCTGTCGCCGCAGGACTACATGGCAACCCGCGAGGAGCTCTGGCTAGCCGCAGTTGCGGAGAAGAAGGCCACAAGCACTCAGCTGATGGGCAACGCTTACATCGATGAGATTGTGAATGACCTGCTGCCCGCCCTGGTTGCCAGATACGGTATCGACCTGGCAATGGGGCGCACGGCAATCGCGGGATCCAGCATGGGTGGCGTTGCCTCGCTCTACGCCGTTGGCCGGCATCCCGGCGTCTTCGGAGCCGCGCTCGCCTACTCCACCCACTGGGTCATTGGCGAGGACGATCTGGTTCCTTATCTGCTGGACCGGATTCCGCTCGATGGCTCGCACCTGATTTGGACAGACCGCGGAGATCTAGACCTTGACGCCAGTTACGCCGCCGCCCATTCCGAGGCGCAGCGGCACCTGGAGCACCTGGGATGGGTGCGGGACGAGAACTTCATCGCTGCCGTGTTTTATGGAACGGGTCACGCCGAAAAATTCTGGAGTCGCCGCATTGAACTTCCCATCAACTGGTGGTTGAGCAAGATCCGCTAGCCTAACCCAGGTGTTCGGCAAAGAACCCTTCGATTCTCTGCCAGGCGTCCTTGGCTGCATCAGGATTTGGTTTTGCGCCGGTCACCCTAAGGATGGTTCCGAAAACCGGACCGCCGCCCTGGTTGGGGTTCATAAATGCGTGTCCGGCATCGGGGTATTCCTTGATGTCGTGGATCACTCCAGCAGCCGAGGCCGCGGCGTCAAGCTTGGCCTTTGCGCCCTTGAGCTGGCTGTCTTTGCCGCCGTAGTTGCCGATGATGGGGCAGGCTCCCGAGAGCGCGGCGTCTAGGTCCGAAGGCAGCATTCCGTAGTTTGGGTTCGCGGCGTCGTAGCCGCGGTTTGCCAGCAACAACGCAAAACCGCCACCCATGCAGAAGCCAGCCACACCAACCTTGTCGGTGGTTTCGGGCAGGGCAAGCACGTGCCTCTTCGCTGCCTCAATATCATCGAAGGCCTGGCCGGTGCCGGCCGCCAGAGACTTGAAGGTTGCGGTAAGGCACCTGCGCATACCGCCCCTACTGTAGAGGTCTGGCATGATCACAACGTATCCGGCCTGAGCCATTCGCAGCATATGAGCCTGCATGTTTTCATCGATGCCAAAAACCTCGTGCACCATAACCACGGCTGGCCAAGGACCGGACCCGTCCGGGGTTACCAGGGCGCCTTTTAGCTCAGGCGTGATTTGAATATCGATGATTTCCATGTGCCAAGGCTACCTCTAGCCAGCGCGCTGAAAGTTGCGTGACGGGCGGCTACCGCACGAGTCGAGAGATTGCCTCACTCACTTCTGTGAGCCGGTTTTCAAGGTCCTCGCCACCCGACTCTACGGCCCCCTTCACACAGTGATTCAGGTGATCATCCAGAAGGGCGAGTGCAACCGATTCGAGGCTGCTGGTGATGGCCGAAATCTGGGTCAGGACATCGATGCAATACTTGTCTTCTTCGACCATTTTCAGCACTCCACGCACCTGCCCCTCTATCCGGCGGAGTTGCCTCTGGTACTTTGCCTTATCGGATATGTATCCGTTACTGGTGTGATGCATTTTGGCCTACTTACCGCGCAGTGAATCGCGTGTGCTCGCATCAGGTGTTAGGTCTAGTTTCCTTAGCAGCTGGGCGTTCAATGCAACAACCACGGTTGATAGCGACATTAGGACCGCACCAACTGACATTGGCAGGATCAAGCCGAAAGGTGCAAGTATGCCAGCCGCCAGTGGCACTGCCAGTAGGTTGTAACCGGCAGCCCACCAAAGGTTTTGCCTCATCTTCCGGTAGGCGCTCTTGGAAAGCTGGATTACAGATAGCACAGACCTGGGGTCTGAGCTCGCCAGAATAACTCCCGCCGAGGCAATGGCTACATCCGTGCCCGCGCCAATAGCGATACCCACGTCGGCCTGAGCCAGGGCTGGCGCATCGTTGACACCGTCGCCCACCATTGCAACGCGAAGGCCCTCGGACTGCAGCTCTCGCACCTTGAGCGATTTCTCCTCGGGCCTGACACCGGCAAAGACTCGCGTGATGCCCAGTTCGCTGGCAACAGATTTGGCAACGGCCTCGGCATCGCCGGTAATCATTACCACTTCGCGACCCAGGGCATGTAGAGCCTTCACGGCCTGCCGGGACTCCTCGCGAACCTCATCCTCAAGACGCAGTGCACCACTAACCAAGCCATCGATTGCAACGTGAAGAATAATGGCACCCTGTTCGCGCCAGGTTTGCGCGACCGGCAGTTCCACGCCACCAATCTCAGCCAGCATATTTGGCCCGCCGACTCTCACTTGCTTTCCTGCAACGGAACCTTCAACACCGATGGCTGGCGACGAGGTAAAACCATTCGCGCCTTGAAGCACCAGCCCCCGTTGGCGAGCCGCCGCAACGATAGCCTTGGCCAGAGGATGTTCTGAATCCCCTTCCGCTGAGGCAGCAAGTGCCAGGATTTCGGATTCCGATTGATTGAGGGCTGCTTCCACCGCGGTCACCACTGGCTCGCCCTTCGTGAGGGTACCGGTCTTATCGAAGAGAACTGCGTCAACGGTTCTCATGCTTTCAAGTGCCAGGCGGTCTTTGATGAGAACGCCTCCGCGGGCGGCTCGCTCCGTTGCAATTGCAACCACAAGAGGAATGGCGAGGCCCAGCGCATGTGGGCACGCAATAACCAATACCGTGATGGTTCGGATTATGCCCTCGTTGATGTTGCCAATCGATGACCAAACCGCAAAGGTTATTGCCGCTGCCCCGAGTGCAAACCAGAACAAGAGTGCGGCAGCTTGATCTGCTAGCCGCTGTGCCCGGGATGACGAGTTCTGGGCCTCGACAACCAACTTTTGAATGCCCGCAAGTGCGGTATCGGTTCCCACCGCCGTGACTCTAATTCGAATTGACGAATCGGTTGCGATGGTTCCCGCTACCACCGTTGAACCTACGGTCCGCTGCACAGTCTTGGACTCACCCGTAATCATGGACTCGTCCATGCTGGCAGTTCCCGATACGACCTCTCCGTCGGCTGGCACACGCCCGCCGGGCCTGACCACCACGACATCGTCAACCTTTAGCTCACTTGGCGAAATGGTCAAAATGTCGTTGCCGCGAACCAGCTCGGCCTCATCTGGTAGGAGTGCCGCCAGCGAGTCCAGGGCGGAGGTGGTCTGGGCCAGAGACTTCATTTCAATCCAGTGACCCAGCAACATGATCACGATGAGAAGTGCCAACTCCCACCAGAAATCGAGTGCGTGGTCTACGAAGCCAAAGCTTGCCCCAACCGAAACCACGTATGCAACTGAGATTGCAAGGCTGATAAGGAGCATCATGCCGGGCTTGCGATATTTGATTTCGCTGAAGCCGCCGCTTAGGAACGGCCAACCACCCCAAGCGAACATAAGAGTGCCAAGGGTCGGAGAGATAAGGCCAACCATTGGGGTGTTAGGCAGCGAGTAGCCGACGAGCATGGCGAACATGTCCGAGAATGCAACTACGGGAACCGCCACCGCAAGCATTATCCAGAACAACTTTCTGAACTTCTCTACATGGCCTGCGTGACCGCCGTGGCCTGCGTGACCGGAATGGTCGGCGTGACTCCCGTGAGCATCGTGGGCCTCGTGGCCTTCATGGCCGGCGTGGGCCTCGTGACCTTCCATCACTGTCTCGAAGTGATCGTGCGATGCACCCGAGTGGTCATGGGGCAGAGCGTTATCGCAGCAATTGTGGTTGTGCTGAGTTCGGCCTTCTAAGTGATGCTTCTGATCACACTTGCATTCGTTTGGGGGACAGTGGCATTCGCCTCCTGGGTTGTGATCACACACGCACATGGGTTGATTGCCGGTGCCGTGTCCGCACCCTCTTGATTCGTGATGTCCTGAGTGACTGCTGCTGTCCTGATGTTCCACTTGTGAGCTCCATCGCTTGGTTGCCCCCAATATACCCCCATGAGGTATGTCTCACAACGTCTCCGCTAGTTGGCATTCCGGGCAAAGAAAAGCAGCCAGTGGCTTGATTACACCACTGGCTGCTTTTAGCCTGAGATTCACTCAGGCCGGGTTAGAACTTAGGCAAGAACGATTCGAACCTTTGCGAGAGCTAGGGTCTGTCCAAGCTTTCCAAGCTTCTTGCCGGCTAGGCTCTGAACTCGTGCCTTGGAAGCGGCCGACTTCGAGCTCTTGGCACCCTTGCTAGTGATCGAAACGATCGGCTTCGAAACTGGGTTCAGGTTGGACTTGGCCTTGGTTTGGGTTCCAGAGCCGGAGTTGGTTACAGCCGCAGGAACACAGCCCTTGTTGTAGGCGCCGTTGTTTCCACACGAGTTACCGGGGGCCGGCTGGGTTCCGTTTCCGAAACCATTGTTGGCCTTGGATCCGGTGCTGATCCAGATTGCGTACACAGTGATGTTGCTGTTGCTGAAGGTAACGCTGCTAACGCAAGCTCCGTTGGTGGTCAGCGACCAGCAGTTGAACTTGTAACCGGTAGGCGCGGTGGTTGGGCCACCGGCCAGTGTCTTGGTGTCACCGCTGTAGTACCGGTTCGAGTCAACCGGTGCACCGCTACCGCCATTGGCGTTATAGGTGAGGGTGTAGCTGGTGTCGTTCAGCCAGATTGCATACACGGTGATGTTGCTGTTGCTGAAAGTAACCGAGGTAACCGCCGAACCACCGACAGTCAGCGACCAACCACCGAAGTGCTTGTGCAGCGGAGCAGTCGACGGGGCACTGGTGCTCAGGGTCTTGGTGTCCCCACTGTAGTAAGTGGTGGAATCAACCGGTGCACCGCTACCGCCATTGGCGTCATAGGTGAGGTTGTAGCCAGCGTCATCCAGCCAGATTGCATACACAGTGATGTCTGCGCCATCGAAGGTGACCGACGTAACAGCCGAACCACCAGCGGTAAGCGACCAACCACCAAAGTGCTTGTGCAGTGGAGCAGTCGAAGGACCATTGGTGTCCAGGGTCGGGTTGTCGCCACTGTAGTAGCCGCTCGATCCACTTGGTGCTCCGCTACCACCGTTGGCGTCGTACGACAGCGAGTAGGTGGAGTCATCAACCCAGATGGCGTAAACAGTGATGTCTGCGCCATCGAAGGTGACCGAGGTAACAGCCGAACCACCCGAAGTCAGCGACCAACCACCAAAGTGCTTGTGCAGAGGTGCGGTCGAAGGACCATTGGTGTCCAGTGTCACGGTGTCGCCGCTGTAGTTGCCGGTCACGTCACTAGGCGCACCGCTACCGCCATTGGCGTCATAGCTGAGCTTGTAGGTCGTGTCATCAACCCAAATGGCGTAGACGGTGATGTCCGCGCCATCGAAGGTGACCGAGGTAACAGCCGAACCACCGACAGTCAGCGACCAACCACCAAAGTGCTTGTGCAGAGGTGCGGTCCAAGGACCGTTGGTGTCCAGGGTGACGGTGTCACCGCTGTAGTTGCCGGTCACATCGCTAGGAGTACCGCTACCGCCGTTAGCGTCATAGCTGAGCTTGTAGGTGGTGTCATCCAGCCAGATGGCCTTCACAGTGATGTCACTGCTGTCGAAAGTAACCGAGCTGATGGACGGGGTGTTTCCATCCAGCGACCAACCACCAAAGTGCTGGTGCGTTGGGTGACCCGATGGACCATTGGTGTCGAGGGTCTTGGTGTCGCC
>JBJTNC010000212.1:0-2780 GCA_046073865.1 Micrococcales bacterium
ATCTGAACCACCTCGCGGGCGCGGTCGCGCACAATCAGGTCTAGGTAGCGGTGGCGGACTCGGAATTCCTCGCCAAGCTCGTTGTGCAGGTTTGGCATTGGGCGGATGGTCTTTGCGGCCATCTTCCAGTCGGTTGCCATCACGGAGAGTTCACCGCGCTTGGAGGTGATCACCTCGCCGGAGACGAACAGGTGGTCGCCCAGGTCAACCAGCTCCTTGTAAAGCTCCAGCTGCTCCTCGCCAACCTTGTCGAGCGAGAGCATGGCCTGCAGGCGCTGACCGGAACCGGCCTGGAGGGTGACGAAGCAGAGCTTGCCGGTGTTGCGCTGAAACATGACGCGGCCGGTGAGGCCGACAATCTCGCCTGTGGCGTGGTCGATTGGCAGCTCCGGGTAGGCGGCGCGAACCTGGTCGATGGTGTGGGTTATGGGCAGCGAAACCGGGTAGGCATCGCCCAGGGCGATGAGGCGCTCGCGCTTAGCTAGGCGAATGGCAATCTGCTCGGGGAGGTCTTCGGCCTCGTCCTCAATCACAATCTGCTCGTCGCTCATGGCGGCTCCTAAATATCGAATCTGTGGTTGTCGATTAGCCGGATCCCACCAACCCGGGCCGCCACCAAAAGCAGCGCCTCACCGGTGTATCCGTTGCCCACGCGCGTGAAGGTGCGCGGATCAACAAGGGCTAGATAATCAAGTTTAGTCTCGGGTTCTCCGGCGATGAGCTCCTCGCCAATGCCCAGCGCGGTCTCCGGCTCCATGCCGTCCTGGATGAGCCGGTCAACGGTTGCCAGCGTGATTGCCAGAATCTCCGCGATGTCCGTCTGCTCGCCGTTAAGGTAGCGGTTGCGGCTTGACATGGCCAGCCCGCTCGCCTCGCGAACCGTGTCGCCAACGATGATGCGCAAGTGAGGGAAAGACTCCTCCACCATGGCCTCAACCAGGAACACCTGCTGCGCATCCTTCTGCCCAAACACCGCGATGTCCGGCTGCACCAACTCGAACAATCTGCCAACCACGGTGAGCATGCCATCGAAGTGACCGGGGCGCGAGGCGCCCTCGAACAGCTCACCGACGGGACCCGCGTGACGTTCGGTCACGGGCTGGTCAGCCGGGTAAACATCTTCCACGACGGGTGCGAACACGATGTCGGCCCGACCCTCGAGGAGGGCGCAGTCTGCATCCAGGGTGCGCGGATAGCGGTCAAAGTCCTCGCCGGCCCCAAACTGCTTGGGGTTCACAAAGATGCTCACCACAACGACATCGCTGTAGCTGGTGGCGAGGTCAACCAGCGAGATGTGCCCGGCGTGAAGCGCTCCCATCGTGGGCACGAAGCCAATCTTTTGGCCGGCCGCGCGAGCCGGAGCCAGCGCCTCCGCTAGCTCTGAAGCGGTGTGTACCAGAAGCATTAGCCCTCCAGGTCTTCGGGTTGAATGTCGTGGTAGCCGTCGGCGAGCGCGTGCTCTACCGAACTGCGAATCAGGGGACCGAGCAGTTCGCGTGCGGAAGTGATTTCGATCTCTCCGAGGATGCCGATGGCCTGGTTCACCACAAGCGCGGAGAAGGCACTGGCCACCGATACCGCCTCGGCGTACTTGGCGCGGTTGGCCTCGGAAACCACTATTGGCTCGGCACCCATCTCTAGGGTTAGCGCCTGACCGATTGGCACTGCAACCGCAGGCGCGGTCACAGCAAAGTAGCTCTCGCGGATGCGCGGGAGGTCGAGACTAGTTCCCGTGAACCGCATTGCCGGATGGATTGCGAGTGGAATCGCTCCTGCCCTCGCCGCCGCAAGCAGCACATCGGTGCCGTGTTCGGCCGCAGTGTGGATGACCAGCTGGCCAACCTTGAAGAGACCCAGCTTTGCCCAGCCCTCCACGCTCGCCCGAATCTGGTTTTCGGGAATTGCAACGAGGACCAGGTCGCTCGCGGCGATTAGCTCCGGAATCGGCAGAACCTCAACGCCCGGCAGCCTGGCATCGATTAGTTCGCGGCTGGCCTCGGACGAAGACGTGATGCCCGAGATCAGGTGACCGGCTCCCGCAAGCGCCTGGGCCAGGCCAACCCCAACCGGGCCGGCGCCGATTACCCCGACTCGGAGCCGGGATTCGCTCTTTGACTGGGTCACGCGGCCGCCCCGCCGGGATTTGCCGCGCCGCCGTTGGAGTCGTCGCGCACCCTGCAGAAGCGCTCGATCATGAGGCCGATGATGAGCGCAAAGACGGAGCCGATGACGGCACCCACGTTGAGCCAAACCGTCGATGTGACAACGGGGCTGGCAAACTGCAGCAGGACGATGCCGGTCTGGAATCCGGCGAAAACCGCCGAGGCGATTGACACCGACTTTGCCAGCAGCAGAACCCTAACCGCATAGAAGGGGTCCAGTGGCTTCGGCTTTAGGAGCCCCGCCGCCTTGCCGTCGGCCAGCGCCTTCTGGTACTCGTTGCTGAGCCTGCGGTGGCGAATAACGGGCAGAGAGATAAGGAATAGCAGCACACCGATGACCGGCATGGTTACGAGGGTGGTTTGCTTGGCAACCGGCAGCGCAAAGCCGTGCGAGACCACGAAAACCCCGTAGCCGGCGCCGGCAATGCCGGCAGCCACAGCGATGAGCAGCAGGTTTAGCACCTTGGTTTGTTTCACAGGAACCACACCTCCGAGTCCATTTCTGAAGCCAAGTCCGCCACCGGGCCGTGTCCGGGCAGAACCGCGTCTGGGTCAATCTGAGCCCACGGCACCAGCACGAAGGCGCGCTGGTAGGCGCGGGGGTGCGGCAGGGTCAGC
>JBJTNC010000213.1:0-16133 GCA_046073865.1 Micrococcales bacterium
GAAGAAGGTGCGGCGCGAAACGTTGGCGGCGGCGGCGAGATCCTCAACGGTGAAATTGCCGAAGCCGTGCTTCTCGGCGAGTGCAACTGCGGCCAGTTTGATGGCGCGGTTGTTTTCCATGCGCTGCGCCTGATGGCGGTCTAGGGCCAGCTCCTCGTAGGTCATGTAACGACTTTATAACGGTGTTGCACGGTGTGCAACCTTGCACATGGTGAAAGCCAAAAAACTTAAGGAAGTCAAACACACTGGGCGGGAGGTGGCCGGGCGAAACCTGCCCGGCCGGTACACCCTGTATTTTTGATACTGGATTTAGGAGTCAATGATGACCAGTAACGCCCGCGCCGAAGTGCCCGCCGATGTAGCCCGCTCGTGGCTGCTGGTAAACGGCGCCCACCCGGACACCTTCGATGCCGCCCGCGCCTCGCGTGCGGATCAGATCATCCTCGATATTGAGGATGCGGTTGACCCAAGCAAGAAGGCTCAGGCCCGTGAGGACGTGGCCGCCTGGCTGGAGGCCGGCAATAAAGCCTGGGTGCGCATCAACGACAGAAACTCCGATTTCTGGGCCGATGACATCGAGCGCCTGCGCAAGATCGAGACCCTGCAGGGCATCATGCTGGCCAAGACCGAGTCGGCCACCCACGTTGAAGACACCTTCTTTGGCCTGGGTCAGGCCAAGCCAATCATCGCGCTGGTTGAGTCTGCACTAGGAATTGAGGACGCCCGCTACATCGCCTGCGCCCGCGGAGTATTCCGCCTCGCATTCGGCTCCGGCGACTATCGTCGCGACACGGGTACCAGCGCCGACAACGTGGCCATGGCCTACCCGCGATCGCGCCTGGTGACGGCATCCCGCGTTGGCAACCTGCCCGGTCCCATCGATGGGCCAACCGTTGGTACCAGCCACCCAATCTTGCGCGAGCAGTCCGAACACTCGGTTGTGCTGGGCCTCACCGGCAAGTTGGCCCTGGCAATCGACCAGTGTGTTGTGATCAACGACACCATTTGTCCAACCAACTCCGATGTGATTTGGGCGCGCGAGTTCATGGCGGACTTCGAGGCCCGTGGCCGAGTCATCCGCGATGGCTCCGACCTCCCGCGCCTCGGCAGGGCCCAGAAGATCGACCGCCTGGCCACCGCTTTCGGCATAAATCCTCAGTAAATCCCGCTTTCTGTGCGAATCCTGAACGCGGGCTGGCAGGACTCTAGCAAGAGTCTTTGAGCATTTTGTGAAACCCACAATTCCGCTTTTTTGGTGAATACCTTGGAGTTATCGGAGGTCCAATCGGACTCCGCCCACCAGAAAGGTAACCACCATGAAGAAGTCGGTAGTTTTCAGCACCACCGCCGTAACCCTTGGTCTGGCAACTGTACTTACCCTGACCGCGGTTGTCCCATCCGAGGCAAAGGGTCGCCACAACTCCACCACCAGGAGCGCGTCGGCGAAGTCCAACCACTCCAAGTCGAGCTTCCGCGTTCACGGCGCATCAACCGGAAACAACACCGGCAGCGGCTCCAGCTGGAGCCCATCGGGTGCAAACGGCGGTTCGGGTTCGAGCACCCCTGAGGCACAGCGCCAGTTCACCACCGTGAACTTCACCGTCAACAACGTTCCAAGCACCATCACCGATGCCGCCACCGCGGCTCAGCTGCTGGTTGTGAAGGTTGTTCCACTTGCCGCTGACGCCACCGCCGCTCCTGCAACCCCACCGGTTCCAGCGTTCGGTCCTGGCGATGGCAACGGCCCACGCCACCACGGTGGACACGGCCATGGCGACCACGAAGGTAACGGCTGGACCCCATCGGGAGCAAACGGCACCCCTGCTCCAACTCCAGGCGCCACCCCACCGGCCGCTCCTGACAACGACGGCGATGGTCCAGCCGCAGGATCCGCTCCAGCGGGTGCACCAGCTGGAGCCCCGGCATTCGATGGCCACCGCGGTCACGGAATGAAGATCTCAAACCTCACCCTAACCAACGGCGTGCTCACCGGCACCATCCAGATTCCCGGTGACGAGGTAGCCAACGTGCAGAACTGGGGCATCTACCTCAGCATCGCTGCCGACAGCACCAACGGAATTGCTGCCCAGACCGCAGACCCAGTGATGGTAACCGTCACAACCGCTGCCGACCTGAGCGCAACCGTCACCGCAACCACGGGAGACATTGTTCTCAACCTGCCAACCGTTTAGTCTGCTGGTTACAGCCAAGTGGCCTCACCTTCGGGTGGGGCCACTTCGCGTTTGGTGTTAGCATTTTCAATGAACGACAGGGGAGCGCCACTAGGCGCTGAGAGTGTGGTTGGGCCACAGACCCTCGAACCTGAACCGGCTAGCACCGGCGTAGGAAGTCGAGTATCTCAGTCGGTGCATTCGCACCGCTCTCCCTTGAGTTACCGCGCGAAAGATTCGCTCGGAAACCAACATAGGGAGTTAGTCAATGTCACAAAACAGCAATCCAAATCCACTGGCCTGGCGCACCATCGACTTTGTGGTCACCGCCATCCTGGCCGCAGCCCTCGGTGTTGCATTCTGGGGATTTGATACCTTCGTGTATCCGATCACCAGCACCATTGGAAACATCTACCCACCGCTTTCTGAGCTGCAGCTTGGCGTCTGGCTGATTCCGGCCGTACTCGGTGGTGTTCTGGTGCGCAAGCCAGGTGCAGCGCTCTACGCCGAGCTCATCGCGGCCAGCCTGGAGCTGATCCTGGGCGGAAACCCCTGGTCCTTCACGGTGCTCGTCTCGGGTGCCTGCCAGGCGGTTGGCGTTGAGGCTGTGCTGGCGCTGGTGCGTTGGCGCAAGCTCAACCTGCCACTTGCTATGGCGGGTGCCGCCATCGGTGCGGTGTTTGAGGTGTTCTACGAGTACTACAGCTGGGTGCCTGACTACAGCCTCACCCAGAAGGCCGTCTACATGGTCTGCGGAGTGGTCTCGAGCGTGGTTATCGCGGGTATTGGCGGCTGGGGAATTGTGCGCCTGCTGGGTGCCGCGGGCGCCATCAACTCATTTGCGGCAGGGCGTGAGGCCAGGTTGGCGTCCCGTTCTGGTCAGGGCGTCAGCGCCTAGTCTCGCCAATGGCCATAGTCGTCTCGGAGCTGAGCGTGACCCCCTTCGGGGAGGTCACGCCGGTTCTGGACGCCATCAGTTTTAGCGTTGCAAGGGGCGAGCGCGTGCTTCTGCTCGGCCCCAGCGGTGCCGGCAAGTCCACGCTACTGCTGGCGCTCAGCGGTGTGCTGCAGTCACTGGAGTCCTTCGATGTGCGCGGTGAGGTTACCGCGGTAGGCTCGGGCCTGCTGCTCCAGAACTACTCCGATGCCACCATCACAGACACGGTGCTGCGAGACGTTGCCTTCGGAGCCGAGTCCGCGGGGTTCGAGGTTGCGAGCGTTAGCGCGTTGGTTGCCGAGGCGCTGGACCGGGTGGGGCTCGCAGGCATCGACACCGCACGCAGCCCGGAGACCCTATCCGGCGGGGAGTTGCAGCGCATGTGCCTGGCGGGGCTGCTCACGCTTCGACCATCGCTGCTGCTCTTAGATGAGCCAACGTCGCAGCTTGATGAGTCTTCCGCGGCCGAGGTTCGCGCCGCGGTGGAAGAGTACCTTGGCCACTCTGACGCCACCGTCGTCATCGCAGAACACGTCTTTGAACCGTGGCTGCCGCTGGTGAACCGAGTAATAGTGCTGGGTCCAACCGGCAGGCTGGAGGCAGACGGCACCTGGCAGCAGGTGCTAGCGGAACAAGCCGAGACTCTCGAGGGCCGGGGCCTGTGGTTTGGCGCAAATACCGTTGCCGACCAGCGGTTGGGTCACTCGGTGGTTGCGCTGGTTGGCCCAAGTGGTGCCGGCAAGTCAACGGAACTGCGACGGCGGCTGGATGCCGCTCTCGCGGAGGGACATCGGTGCGGTTGGGTGCCGCAGAACCCCGCGCTAGCGCTCTCGGGATCAACTGTCCTCGGCTGCCTGAGTCAGGGCTCCGATGCCCGGCGGGCACACGAGCTGCTTGAGCAGCTTGGCCTGTCTCACCTGGCAGCTCACAACCCGCACGAGATTTCGGGAGGGGAACAGCGCCGCCTGGCCATCGCCTGCGCCATCATCGGTGACGGAAGCCACTTGTTCTTGGATGAACCAACGGTGGGCCTGGACCGTCACAGTTGGCAGAAGGTGATGAACCTGCTAGCCAGAGTGAGCGCGGCTGGAACCACCGTTACGCTGGCAACCCACGACCCGCTGCTGATTGCCGCCGCCGGACAGGTGGTGGAGATCAACCGCTTGCCCGAGCGGCAGGAGAAGCCCGCAGCCGTGCCGTTCACACCACTCGGGATGCTGGCGGTCTCGGCGGCGGCACTGGTGACCGCGCTCTCCTTCACAAGCTGGGCCGGGGCGCTCGCGGCCGTTGGCCTGGAATGCCTGCTGTTTGGCCTTTTAGCACTCAGACACAGGGTGCTTTGGCGGCCGAGACTGATGATTCCGCTGCTCATCGGAGTGGCATCGCTTGGCTTCAGCAACTGGTGGCTCAGCGACTCGCACGATGTGGGTCGTGGTTTGGTTATTGGGCTCAGAACCGCATTTTTTGGACTACCCGGCATTCTTTTCGCGGCAACCGCATCACCATCGGTGCTTGGTGACCAGCTGGGCCAGTTGCTGAGGCTGCCCGCTAGGCCGGTGGTAGCCGGAATGGTTGGTCTAAACCGGGTGCAGCACCTGCACGCAAGCTGGCAGAACCTGGTGCTGGTGAGACGGGTCCGCGGAGTTTCGCGAAGGGGTCTGGCCGAGTTTTGGCAACTGATTGGCTTGAGCCTTCTGGCAGCCACGCGGGGAGCAACGGTGTCGGCAATCGCCATGGAGGCGCGCGGGTTCTCTGCTCGCGATTCCAGCGGAAGGCGCATTAGGCGTAGTTGGGTGGTTCCCGCACGGGTATCGCTGGGCGATGCCTGGTTGCTGCTGGCTACTATCGCGCTGGGTCTGCTCGGGGCATTCTGGCGCTAGGTAAGTGTTGCGAGTGGCAGGCCTGCTGCGTTCCTAGGGAGCCGTCGTGGGCGAACTTTCTTAGGCCAGCGCCCGAAGCAGCTCGGTCACGGCTCTACCTGGGTCCGCAGCCCTGCAGACCTCGCCCAGCACAACCGCCATGGCGCGGGTCTCGGGTGCAAGCGCGGCCTTCAACTCGCCAACATTGCCCGCCGTGATTCCACCGATGAGCGCGGAAACGTAGGGGTTGGCGTTGGCACGCTTAGCGGCCTCGGCAACTCCAATGGCATCGCCCGCGTTGGCCTTTGACACGGTGGTCCAGACCGGTCCAACGCTCAGGTAGTCAACCGGGAAGTCCTCGCCCAGGTGCTCAGCAATGAACTCGGGAGTGAACTGGGAGACTCCAAGAATCGGACCCTCGCCAATCTCCTCGCGTGCGGTCTGAATGTCGCGGTAGGTCTCGCCAATGTGTACGCCGTGTGCCCCGATGCGCTGCACCAGGTGTGGCCGCTCGGAGACAATCAACCGAGTCTTGGAATCGCCCGCGCCGCCAAGGATGGCCTTCGCGGTTGCAACGTACTCGGAGTCGTTAGACCTAAAGTCGCGCAGTTGAACGAAGTGGGCTCCGGCGCGAGCGGCCGCTATCCCGGTGGCAACCGGGTCGCAGCTGGCGGCGTCGACGATGACGTAGAGAAGCAATCGAGGTCCTAGCCGGCAAACTCAACGCGACGACCCCGCACGTGGGTGTCGATGCACTGCAGGTTTTCTGGCTTCTCGGCGCACTCGGCGCAGAGCAGGATCAGGTCGCGGCAGGCTAGGTCCGCGCAGTTATAGAACTTGCTGGTTGGTGCGCTGCACTTCTCGCACTCGCCGATGGTCTTGGCGTTCTCGGAGAAGTCCATGTTCATGCGCTTGTCGAAGACGTACAGCGAACCCTCCCACAGGCTGTCCTCGCCGTCCTTGAACTTCTCGCCGTAGCGAACGATGCCGCCCTTGATCTGGTAGATCTCCTTGAAGCCGCGATTCTTCATGATCGGAGTAAGAATCTCGCAGCGAATCCCACCCGTGCAGTACGTGACAATCGGCTTGTCCTTGAGGTGATCGTACTTGCCACTCTCAATATCTGCGATGAAATCGTGCGTCGTGTGGGTGTTTGGAACAATGGCGTTCTTGAACTTGCCAATCTTGGCCTCAAAGGCGTTTCGGCCATCGAAGAAGACAACGTCGTCGCCGCGCTCGGCAACCAGCTGGTTGACCTCCTCGGGGCGCAGGTGCACGCCGCCGTTCACAACTCCGGACTCGTCAACCTTCAGCTCATCGGGTGCGCCAAAGGCGACGATCTCCCTGCGGGCCTTCACGCTCAGGCGCGGGAAGTCGTTGCCGGTTCCCTCGCTCACTTGAAGTCGATTCCGCGGAAGCCCGCGTACTCCTTGGTCTGGCGCACGTACTTCTTGAGCGCGGTCATGTCGCCGCCCAGGGTTCCATTGATGCCGTGCCTGCTGATGAGGATGCGACCCTTCAACCCCAGGCTCTCGCAGAGAGTCTTCTGCCAGAGCTTCATAGCCTCTGGGTCTTCGATTGGGGTAAATCCGTAGTACAGGATGATCTTTTGCAGGTCCACAGCCCAATTTTAGCCATTTAGGATGTAACCATGACAGCCCAATATGGCATTGACGCCAGCGCTCACGACTCAGCCGTTCGTCCACAGGATGACTTCTACAAGTACATCAACGGCGGCTGGCTGAAAACCGCAGAAATTCCGGCAGATAAGTCGCTCTTCGGAGCCTTCATCGCGCTGCGCGATAAGTCCGAGCAGGAGGTGCACGACATCATCACCGAGGCCGCATCGGACGCCTCTGCGACCGGCACGGCCAAGAAGCTGGGTGACCTCTACGCTTCGTTCATGGATGAGGCCCGTGCCGAGGAGCTTGGGGTTGCCCCAATCGCCGCGGAGCTGCGTCTGATTGAGACCATCCGCAACATCGATGACGCTACCAAGCTGCTTGGCGAGTTTGAGAAGGCCGGCATCGGTGGGCTGTTTGCCAGCTTCATCGAGAACGACATGAAGAACCCCGAACGCTACATCGCCATGCTGTTCCAGGGAGGCATCTGCCTGCCGGACGAGGCCTACTACCGCGAGCCACAGCACGCCGAGACGCTCGCCGCCTACACCCCGCACATCGCGCAGATGCTGCACCTCGCGGGTTGGGACAACGCGGCCGCCGATGCAGCCGCTCAGAAGGTGGTTGCGTTCGAGACCGAGCTTGCCAAGCACCACATGGATGTTGTTGAGGCCAGAAACTGGGACACCAACTACAACCTCATGACGCTAACTGAGCTGCAGGAAATCACCCCTACCTTCGACTGGAGCCTCTACCTGTCCGGCGCCGGTCTTCCCGCTTCCGTGCTGGAAGAGGTTGTGGTGTTCATGCCGGAGTTCCACAAGGCGTGGGCCTCGCTCTACAACGATCAAAACCTGGAGAGCATCAAGGCTTGGCTGGCTTGGCAGGTTGTGTCATCGATGGCCCCATACCTGAGTGCAGACATTGTGGCCCAGAACTTTGAGTTCAACGGCCGTCGCCTCGGCGGCATGGAGGTGAACCGTCCGCGCTGGAAGCGTGCCGTGAGCCTGATCGAGGGTTCACTCGGCGAGGCCATCGGCGAGGTTTACGTTCAGCGCCACTTCCCGGAGAGCTCCAAGAAAGATATGGAGCTGTTGGTTGAGAACCTGCTTCGCGCCTACGAGATCTCCATCAAGGACCTCGATTGGATGTCCGAGGCAACCAAGGTGCGCGCGCTGGAGAAGCTGGCCAAGTTCACACCCAAGATTGGCTACCCAACCAAGTTCAAGGATTACTCCAGCCTGCACATCGTTGCCAACGACCTGGTTGGAAACGTTCGTCGCGTAAGCGCCTGGGTTTTGGCCGACCAGTTCTCCAAGCTGGGCAAGCCGATCGACCGCGAAGAGTGGCACATGACGCCACAGACCGTAAACGCCTACTACAACCCAACGATGAACGAGATCGTCTTCCCGGCCGCAATCCTGCAGTGGCCGTTCTACTCGCCCGAAAGTGACCGCGCCACCAACTACGGCGGAATCGGTGCCGTAATCGGTCACGAGATTGGCCACGGCTTCGATGACAAGGGTTCAACCTTCAACGGCGATGGCGCGCTTGAGCAGTGGTGGACCGAAGCGGACCTCGCCAAGTTCCAGGAGCGCACCAAGGCGCTCATCGACCAGTACGAGGTTCTGATTCCGGAGCAGCTTGGTGCAGATTCCGAGCACCACGTGAACGGCGCGTTCACCATTGGTTAGAACATCGGAGACCTGGGTGGTGCGAGCATCGCCTACAAGGCCTACAAGATCTCGCTGGCCGGAGCCGAAGACGATGTCATCGATGGCCTCACCGGTGACCAGCGCTTCTTCGCCTCTTACGCGCAAATCTGGCGCACCAAGATCCGCGATGAAGCCCTGATTCAGCGCCTCGCCACCGACCCACACTCTCCCGGAGAGTTCCGAGCCAACCAGATCCTGAAGAACATCGATGCCTTCTACGAGGCATTCGACGTGAAGCCTGGAGATGGAATGTGGTTGGAACCCGCTGACCGCGTTCGAATCTGGTAGCTGTATTCCAGTTTTGGAATACATGCGGGAAACGGAATAAAAGTGAACCTTTGGCTGCGCCTGATCTGGGCTCTGCTCTCCTGGCGGACTCGCTCTAGGCTTTCGATTTGGGATGTTGGCATTCGGTCATTCCGAGTCTGGCCAAGCGACCTGGACATCTTCAACCACATGAACAACGGCAAGTATGGCTCGCTTCAGGACCTGGGGCGCTATGACCTGATGTTGCGTTCGGGAACCTGGAAGCAGCTTCGCGAGTTGCGCTGGTACCCGGTTGTGGTGGCGGAGACCATGACTTTCCGAAAGTCGCTCAGCCCGTGGCAGAAGTTCGAGATCGAGACTCAGCTTGCAGGCTGGGACAGGGACGGCTTCCTGGTTGACCAGAGGTTTACGGTTGCCGGCGAGATCTACTACCAGTCTTGGGTTCGTGTTCGCTTCCTGAAAAACCCGAGGGGCATTATCACGCCTGAGCAGGTGTTTGAGGAATTTGGTCGTCCGGCTGACAACCGTCAGGCTCCCGACTGGGTTCACGAGTGGGCAAAGACCACCGCGCTGCCAAAGGGCAAGGAGCCTGCTCCAAGCATCTGGGGCTAAGGCCTAAGCCAAGGCACTGCGCTAGTCGCTGTCCGCAGCAGGTTTGGCCAGCAGGGCTTCGAATCCCTGGGTTGCGGCCAGTGAGCCATCGGTGAATACGGCGAGAAGCTGAACCTGATTCAGCGGGTTGGCCGTGTTCCAGGCGTCAAGGTGCCTCAGGCTTCTGGCGCCTTCGGCGAATGCCGCCGTTGCCCAGACGTCCGCCTGGACCAGGTCTGCAGCAATGGCCGTCACCTGTACAAGTTCGCCCGAGGCCATGGCGTCGCCTGCCTTGGGGTTCCAGATATGGTTTCCGCGTTCGGCTATTCCGCTGGTGCATACCGCCCGGTAGGAGGTGCCCGTGAGGTCAACAACAAGTAGCACGCCGGCGGAATCGCTGAGGATTGACACCGGTTTGTGCACGGCTACGCGCCAGTCATTCGGGGCAGTGGCGGCATCGGCAAGATATATGTCGCCACCGGCATTTATCGTGAAATCAACAATTCCAAGACCCAGCAGACTGCTTGCCGCCGCCCGTGCCGCCCAGGTCTTGACCAGGCCGGATGGATCGAAGGTGTGCTCCGGAGTGAATGCACAGAACCAGCCGTCGGTTACCTTTTCCCAGTGCTCGCAGGCATCCCAAACCTCGCTAACCACGGGAGGGCACTGCGCCACCGAGGTCTCGCCGCGAGCCAACCGGCTAAGCGGTGACTCTGGCTTGTAGAGACTGAATGTTCTGTCTGCTTCGTCGAGGATGGCCATCGCGGCCTCAAGACCCAGCAGCGTTTGGGCTTCGCCGAGCGGACTGTTGCCACTGAAGATGAAACCGGTACCCATGCAGGTTGCCCCGAACACGAACCTGCCGTCTCGGTACTTGTACTCCTGCTGCCGCGGCTCTACTGCCAAGTTGCCTCGCTAGAACTTGGCCAGGGCGTTATCCAGTGCCTGCTGGAAGGCCTGGGTGGTGTAGGTGGCGCCGCTCAGGTTGCCAAAATTGGAGCCGTTTGCCTTGATGGCATATTGCACCAGGTAGGGGTATGCCTGCTCTCGGCCGTTGCTTGCCGATGAGTTGCTGTAGTCGATGGCCGTGATCTTGCCGTTGGCCTCGGTCACGGTGAGCTGCACCTGACCAAACTGGTACGGGATGGCGTCCGAGGTCTTGGTTCCGCTCTTACCGCCGGAGCCGCCGCTGCCGGCTGGAGCGCTGGAAGAACCGCTAGGTGTTGGAGTTGGCGTGCTGGCCGATGCTGCGGTGAACGGGTGGAAGTGGTTGGTTAGCACCAAACCACCCGCGATGGCCGAGGCGGCGATGAAGGTGTTGGCCACCTTGACGCGCACGTTTCTTGACATTGAAAATCCTAGAACTTGGAGAGGGCGTTGGTGAGTGCCTGCTGGAAGGCCTGGGTGGTGTAGGTGGCGCCGCTCAGGTTGCTGAAGTTGGCACCGTTGGCTTGGATGGCGTATTGCACCAGGTATGGGAACGCCTGCTGGCGCCCGTTGCTTGCGGACGAGTTGCTGTAGTCGATGGCCGAGATGGCGCCGTTGGTCTTGGTGACCGTTAGCTGCACCTGACCGAACCGGTACTGGACAACCGAGGAGGTCTTGGTAACGGTGGTGCTGGTTGAGCCGCCGGAAGAACCGGAGCCGGAGCTACCGGATCCGCTGGAGGAGCCCGAACCACTCGACGAGCCGGAACCGCTCGATGAACCACCGGACGAAGGCTTCTTGGTGGTCTTGGGCTTGCTGGTTGGCTTACTGGTTGCGCTGGCGCTGGCCGAGGCCGACGGCGAACTTGACGCCGAGGCGCTGGCGGATGGCGCACTGCTCGGTGCTGCAGAAGTTGGGCTGCTTGAGCTTGCGCTCACCGATGGGCCAGCGGCAATAAAGCCACCGCTCGGGGCAGCACTGGCGGCACCGATGGAGTAGGCGACACCGAGGATTCCGAGGCCGAAGGCACCGGCCACATACTGAGTTCCGTTTCTCACCAGGCAAACTCCTCTGCGTGAATTTGGTGCTCCGGGGTGCCTGCACGACGCAGGCTCTTCTTTACGGATCGAGTCCAGGCGGCAGGACCGCAGATGAACACGTCGCTCTCGCTAATCCAAGGTGCGATCACGCTGATGCGTGCGTGGTCAGGGATGTTCTCCGGGTGGGCGGGCATCCAGGAGTTGGCGTTTCCGCGTCCACCCTCGAGGAGAGTCAGCTTGAATCCGCGGCGCTGCGAGAGCTCGGTGAGCTCGTCAACCAGCGATGCGTCCTCGGACTTGCGCAGTCGGTAGATGATGGTGACATCGCCGGGGCGGGCGGCCATCGACTCCGCAAGCGCGCGGATTGGTGGAGCACCGATACCGGCACAGATCAGGGTCACCTTTTCGCGACTGCGACGAGCCTCGGTGAACACGCCGTAAGGCCCCTCGAGGATCACTCGGGTTCCGGGCTTAATCCGCTGCATCAGCGCGGTGTCATCGCCGCGGTTTCCCACTGTGAAGCGAACGAAGCGCGAGTTTGGAGCAGCCGAAACCGAGAACGGGTGGGCACGCCACCACTGCTTTCCGGTCAGCACGCGAACGATGAAGAACTGACCGGACTCGTAGCCCAGCTTCTCAAGCTTCTTACCGGAGATGTAGATGGAGGTGGAGTCGCTGGACTCGCGCACCGTGGTCTCAACCTTCAGGCCGAGGCGGAGCGACATCACGACTGGCTCAAGGAAGCGGTACCAGACGATGTTGCCTGCCACGAAGAAGTACAGGCTGGTCCAGTACAGGGTTGGCCAGGGGTTGCCAGCAATGGCGATGTCGGTGCCGGTGGAGATCTGGTGCGGGATTGCCAGGAAGACGGACAGGTAGGAGAGCAGGTGAATAACCCACCAAGCCTCGTAGCTGAGGCGGGCGCGTGCAGCCTGAACGGAGGACACAACCACAATCACCATCAGCACCAGCGATGCCGTGGCGGTGAGCATGTCGGGAACGTTCAGCAGCAGATTCATGAACTCGGCCCAAAGGGTCTTGCCATCAACCATGGCGTAGTTCACCACGGTGGCGGCAAAGTGAGCCAGGATCAGGTACAGGATTGGCTTGCCGAGCTTCTTGTGCTGCTCGGTGGACTTGTCCAGGCCGTAGAGGCGGTCAATCCAGGGGATGCGCGCAATGAGCAGCATGTGGACCAGCAGTAGGTCGGTACCGATGAGGGCCGTGATGCGGCCGATGGAAGCGAGAGCGGAAGGAACGTCCGCGATGGACTTCACGCCGGTGTTCACCAGGAACATGGCGGTAACCACGACGATGCTTGCCCAAACCAGGATCTCTACGAAGTCCTGTCCGCGCTGAACCCGAACGATTTTGCGCTGGCCGAGGCGCACCCTCATGTTGGGCTGTACAAAGCGGAAGTTCGCGGTCATGGTTCTATGTTTGCGTAAAACCTTGGGAGTTTCCTGAGAGCGGGCTGGGATTTGTTTGGACTTTTTTTATTCACAACTCAGATTCGTCCCCGAAACAACCCCGCAACAATCGGCCCCTAACTTCTAACCATGGGAGACATATTCAGTAGTTATCCTCGCGGGGGAAAGTCCAAGCTGCTCGGGGTGTTGGCAAAGCCGAAGGGCCCGTTCGACGAGATGTTCCTGCCCAACGGCAAGGTGCGCGGCAGCTACGAACAGGTTCACGGAGCACTCGGTCTCATGGACCAAGAGGAGCTGATTGGTCGAACCGAGGCGCTGGCTAACTCCTACCTCTCCCAGGGCGTGACCTTCGACTTCGCCGGTGAAGAGCGACCATTCCCGCTAGATCCCGTGCCCAGGGTCATCGGTGCCGAGGAGTGGGACTACCTGGAGGCCGGCATCAAGCAGCGGGTCCGCGTGCTCGAGGCATTCCTGGCCGATATTTACGGCCCGCAGAACGCCATCAAGGATGGTGTGGTTCCGGCGAGTCTGGTTGCAACAAGCGCCCACTTCCACCGCGCCTGCGCCGGTGTAGACCCAGCCAACGGCGTGCGAATCCAGGTATCCGGAATCGACCTCATTCGTGACGAGGCAGGCGACTGGCGAGTGCTCGAGGACAACGTTCGCGTTCCATCAGGTGTTTCGTATGTAATTTCCAACCGCCGCGTGATGACGCAGACCCTGCCAGAGCTCTTCAAGGAGATGCGAATCCAGCCGGTTGGCGACTATCCCAACAAACTTCTTGCAGCCTTGAGGGCAGCCGCCCCCTACGGCGCGAGTGACCCAACGGTGGTTGTCCTCACCCCAGGTGTTTACAACAGCGCATACTTTGAGCACACTCTGCTGGCCCGACTCATGGGCCTGGAGCTTGTGGAGGGCCGGGACCTCTACTGCTCGGGTGGAATGGTTTACATGCGCACCACGAGCGGCCCTCGCAGGGTTGACGTGATCTACCGAAGGGTGGATGACGAATTCCTCGACCCGCTCACCTTCCGCTCCGACTCCGTGCTCGGTACCCCGGGCTTGGTCACGGCGGCGCGCCTAGGCAACGTGACGATCGCCAACGCGGTGGGTAACGGTGTAGCCGACGACAAGCTCACCTACACCTACATCCCGGAGCTAACCCGGTACTACCTAGGGCAGGAGCCGGTGATTCCGAACGTTAAGACCTGGCGCCTGGAGGACGAGGAGAGTCTCACCGAGGTGCTTGACCGCCTAGGCGAGCTGGTAGTCAAGCCCGTCGATGGCTCCGGCGGCAAGGGCCTGATTGTGGGTCCCGACGCATCGGCCAAGCAGCTGGACGACCTGCGCAAGACCCTCATCAAGGATCCGCGCGGCTGGATTGCCCAGCCGGTTGTGCACTTCTCCACCATCCCAACCCTGGTTCAGGAGGGGCTGCAGCCGAGGCACGCCGACCTGCGCCCGTTCGCCGTCAACGACGGCAGGGACGTGTGGGTTCTGCCCGGAGGCCTCACCCGCGTGGCCCTGCCAGAGGGCGAGCTGGTGGTCAACTCATCGCAGGGTGGTGGCTCTAAAGACACCTGGGTTGCCGGCGGCGACAAGGTTACAACCCGCGAATACCTGCCAACCAACTCGAGCATCTCTGCGCTGGTGGCTGGCCAAACTTCGAAGTCTGCGGGTTTCCAGACCAAGCCATCGCAGGCATTCAACCCCTACATGAACCAGCAGCAGCAACAGCAGCAATCGGCTGCAACCAAGCAGAGTCAGAAGAAGGAGGGCTCAGAGAATGCTTAGCCGAATCGCGGAGTCACTCTTCTGGATTGGTCGGTACGTTGAGCGCGCCGACGGCACAGCCCGCCTGCTCGACGTTCACATGCAGTTGCTGCTGGAAGACCCATGGGTTGACGAGGACACGGCGTGCCGCTCGCTGCTGAAAGTGATTGGCTCGAACACGGAGGTGCAGGGTCCGCTGGACCGAAACCGCCTCATGGAGCTGCTCACCGTTGACAAGGATGAGCCGGCCTCGGTGGCGTCATCGCTGGGAAACGCGCGCGAGAACGCGAGGCGCGTGCGCGAGGTTGTGAACACAGAGCTCTGGGAGTGCCTTAACACAACGCGCAGCCGACTACCCAGGAAGGTGGCGCTCGACCGCGCCCACGACTTCTTTAACTGGGTGAAGGAGCGCACGGCGCTGGCGGTTGGAATCGTCGAGTCTTCCACCAGCAGGGACGAGGCGTGGACGTTCTTCACCCTTGGCCGCAGTCTGGAGCGCGCAGATATGAACGCAAGGCTCCTGGCCACGAGCGAACTAACCGAGGCCAGCGGCCCATCGTGGACCACAATCCTGCGCTCCTGCGGCGCGTACGAGGCGTACCTGCGAACCTATCGTGGAGTTCCATCCGCCACCAACGCCGCTGAGTTTCTCCTGCTCGACAGGATCTTCCCCCGGAGTGTCATCTTCTCGCTCAACCGCGCCGAGGCCTGCCTCACCGAGCTCCTGCCAGACGGCTCGAGGGTTGGCATGGACGAAACCCTGCTCAAGCTAAAGCAGCTGGGAAGCAACCTGGAGTACCGAAGCGCGCCGGCCATCCTGGCTAACCTAACAAACGAGATGCACGCGCTTCAGGACGGCATCGATGAGGTGTCGCAGGGAATCCGCGACCGCTTCTTCCCCGTGAATGCAATTCCAACCTGGGTGGGTGAGGCATCGTGAACCGTTATCGCGTAGTGCACAGGACGGGTTTCAGGTACTCGCAGCCGGTTACCGCCTCATACAACGAGGTGCGCATGCTGCCGGTCGCCGACAACTCTCAGATCATCTTCTCCAGTTCTCTGGAGATAAACCCCCGCCCGTTGAGCCACGAGTACCTCGACTACTTCGGCACTCGCGTGGTGATGTTTGAGATTCTCCAGCAGCACCAGGAACTAGAGATCTCCTCAGAAACCGTGGTCGAGCTCCGGCCATCGCAGCAGGGTTCCGAGCCCATCACCTGGGATGAGCTGGCCACCCAGACGGCACGCAACCTGGAGTTGACGGATTGCGTGCAGATTGGCAGGCGCACCCGGATTCCGGCGGATCTGGTGAAGGCTGCGCGCAAGATTGCGCAGGGCAGCGAGGACCCAAACGTTGCGGCAACGCAGATCTGCGAACTGGTGCACAGGAGCATGAAGTACGAGTTCGGTGTAACCGGCGTGCAGTCCAGCGCTTCTGACGCCTGGGCCAAGCGAACCGGCGTTTGCCAGGACTTTGCGCACGTGGCCATCGGGGCTCTTAGGTCTGTTGGAATCCCGGCAAGATACGTCAGCGGCTACCTGCACCCCAAGGTGCAGCCCGTGATTGGCGAGTCAGTGGTGGGCGAATCGCACGCCTGGGTGGAGTGGTATTCCGGCAGCTGGGTTGCCAATGATCCAACCAATAACCTCTCATTCCCGGACAGGCACGTTGTGGTTGGCCGCGGCAGGGACTACGACGATGTGCCGCCGCTTCGAGGCGTATTCGCCGGCACCGGCGACTCGCAACTGTTTGTTGAGGTTGAGATTACTCGGGAGGCGTGAGCCCAAAACCTGCGCCACA
>JBJTNC010000214.1:0-2712 GCA_046073865.1 Micrococcales bacterium
AGCGACTACTTCGACTTCAAGATTTACGTTGACGCGGAGCCAACCGACATCAAGACCTGGTTCCTAAACCGCTTCGAGAAATTGCGGGAGTCCGCCTTCACCAATCCGGAGAGCTACTTCCACCGCTACTCCCAGGTGCCGTTCGAGACGGCACTGGCGCGAGCCAACGAAATCTGGGACACCATCAACATGCCGAACCTGGTTCAGAACATTCTGCCAACTCGGTCGCGCGCAACCCTGGTTCTCAAAAAGGGCGGCAACCACCTGGTGGAATCGGTGCTGCTAAGAAAGATCTAGAGAGCCAGCCTGGTCTCAACCAGCACGGCGATTCGCGACGCCCAGCTCTGGGCAGTGCCCTCATCGGCGGCCTCAACCATAACGCGCACCAGCGGCTCGGTTCCCGAAGCCCGAAGCAGCACGCGGCCGGTTCCGTTTAGCTCGGCCTCGGCCTCAACCAGCAGCGCGCTGATCTGCTCGTCGTTAGCCACGCGGGTCTTGTCCACGCCCGGAACGTTGATGAGCACCTGGGGGAAGATCTGCATAACCGATGCCAGCTCCGCCAGCGTCTTGCCGGTTCGCTTCATCTCGGCCAAGAGGGTGAGGCCTGTGAGGATGCCGTCACCCGTTGTGGCGTACTTGCTGAAGATGATGTGGCCGGACTGCTCGCCACCGAGGCTGTAGCCGCCGGCTCGCATCTCCTCGAGTACGTAGCGGTCGCCCACCTTGGTTTCAAGCATCTGGATACCGGCCTCACGCATTGCAACCTTGAGACCCAGGTTGCTCATCACCGTGGCAACGAGCGTGTTTCGGGCCAGCTGGCCGCGCGCCTTTGCGCTGAGGGCAAGGATTGCCATGATCTGGTCGCCATCGATGATTGCACCCGTGTGGTCAACGGCCAGGCAACGGTCGGCATCGCCGTCATGAGCGATTCCGGCGTCTGCGCCAACCTCGAGGACCTTGGCCTGGAGGGCACTCAGGTGCGTGGAGCCCACGCCGAGGTTGATGTTGAGACCATCCGGTTCGGCACCGATTACGGTGACCTTCGCTCCGGCATCGCGGAACGCCTCGGGCGAGAGAGCACTGGCAGCACCGTTTGCGCAGTCGAGAACAACGTGGATGCCGTCGAGGCGGTTGGGAAGGCTCTTTAGTAGGTGAACCACATATCGGTCTTCCGCGTCGGCGAAGCGGTGGATGTGACCCACCTCGCCGCCGAGCGGGGCCATCTTGGTGGCCGCCATGCTGGCTTCAATCTTGTCCTCGATGGCGTCGGCCAGCTTGTGGCCACCGCGTGCGAAGAACTTGATTCCGTTGTCCGCCGCTGGATTGTGGCTGGCCGAGATCATCACGCCAAAGTCGGCATCGAGGTCTGCGGTTAGAAAAGCGGTTGCAGGGGTGGGAAGCACGCCCGCAGCAAAAACGTCAACCCCCGAACTCGCGAGTCCAGCGGCAACTGCTGCCGAAATGAACTCGCCTGAGATTCGGGGGTCGCGGCCGATGACGGCCTTTGGCTTGTTTCCTGCAATACGGGCAGACTCACCCAGCACGATGGCTGCTGACTGAGCCAGCAGAAGAGCGGTTTCGACGGTCAGATCGCGATTAGCGAGACCACGCACTCCATCGGTGCCAAAAAGGCGAGCCATGCCGTACCTGCAGAGGCAAGCGGTTTAGCGCTTGCTGTACTGCGAAGCCTTACGTGCCTTCTTGAGACCGGCCTTCTTGCGCTCGATGACGCGGGCGTCACGGCTGAGGAATCCGGCCTTCTTGAGGGCTGGGCGGTTGCTGTCGCGGTCGATCTCGTTCAGCGCGCGAGCGATGCCGAGACGAAGTGCGCCAGCCTGACCTGCAACGCCGCCACCCGCGATGCGGGCGATTACGTCGTACGAACCAGTCAGGTCAAGAACCTTGAATGGGTCGGTGATCAGCTGCTGGTGCAGCTTGTTAGGGAAGTAGTCCTCGAGGGTGCGGCCGTTGACCTTAACCACGCCGGTTCCTGGAACCAGGCGAACGCGGGCAACTGCCTCCTTGCGACGGCCGGTGCCGGCGCCTGGAACGGTGAGAGCCGCGCGTGGTGCCTTGGTAGGCGCCTTTGCCGCTGGGGTCTCGGTGGTGTAGCTCTCTGGAGCTACCTCTACTGCTTCGTTCTTAGCCACGAATTGATCCTTGTGTGAGTGAGCCAGTTACTACTGGGCTACCTGGTCGATGGTGTAAGGCTTAGGCTGCTGAGCGGCGTGTGGGTGCGATGGACCCGCGTAAACCTTCAGCTTGGCCAGCTGGTCGCGGCCAAGGGTGTTCTTTGGCAGCATGCCACGGATGGCCTTCTCGACTGCCTTCTCTGGGTTCTTCTCGAGGAACTCGGAGTAGGTGGTGGCGGTGAGGCCGCCTGGGTAGCCAGAGTGACGGTAAGCCTTCTTCTGCGCCAGCTTGGCACCGGTGAGGGCAACCTTGTCGGCGTTGATGATGATTACGAAGTCGCCGTTGTCCATGTGAGGAGCAAAGGTTGGCTTGTGCTTGCCGCGCAGGAGTGCGGCGGCGTGGGAGGCCAGACGGCCGAGCACAACATCGGTGGCGTCAATGACAAGCCACTCGTTGGACAGCTCGTGAGCCTTTGGTGAGTAAGTACGCACGCTAAATTGCCTTTTCGTTTCTAGGTCGGATTGAAATGAATCCGCGCTTGAAGAATGAAACTTCTGGGGATCCAAGTTTTCACATTGG
>JBJTNC010000215.1:0-4336 GCA_046073865.1 Micrococcales bacterium
TTCCTTACTTCGCTACTGCAGGTGGATCGCCTGGGCGTTCCCATCTCGGGCGTGCTCTCCGAGCAGGCGACTGAAATGCGGTCGCAACGCAAAGACAAGGCGCGTGAACAGGGTCAAAAAGTGACCATCAAGATTTTGATGCCGCTGATGTTCTGTTTCTTACCAGCGATGTTTGTTGTGATCCTGGGGCCGGCCGTTTGGCAGTTGGTTCAGGCGTTCAGCAAGATCTAAAGTGTTTTAGTCCTCACCGATGTCTTCATTCCAAAGCGTTGGGTTCGCTTCGATGAAGTCGGCCATGAGCTGAATCAGAGTTGGGTCATTCATTACGTGAAGCTCGGCGCCGTGCTCGGCAACCCAGTCCTGACCACCCATAAAGTTTTTGTCGTCACCCACCAGAACACGGCCAATGCCGAACTGGCGAATCAGTCCGCTGCAGTACCAGCAAGGGGAAAGGCTGGTTGCCAGGGTGACGTTCTTGTAGCTGCGCTGGCGGCCGGCGTTGCGGAACGCGCTGGTCTCGCCGTGCATCGATGCGTCGCCCTCCTGGACGCGCAGGTTGTGACCGCTTCCGAGGAGGCGGCCTTCCTCATCGAAGAGCGCGGCACCGATCGGGATACCGCCCTCCGCGAGGCCGAGGTGTGCCTCGGCAATGGCTACCTGTAGTTTCTCTTCGTCAGTTGCGAAGATTTGTCCTACCTTGAATTCCATTGCCGAGGCCTCTCGTTGTTTCTAACTACTTAGTTCTTCTTGTTGCTCTTCAGAACCGTTGCGAGAACCCAGTAGAGAACCGCAGCGATGATGAAGCCAACCACGGCGGTGGCGTCGCCACCAACGATGATTTTGCCGAACTTAGGGTCCATGTAGAAGTTGTCTGCAAAGACACCCGAGATTGCGCCAGGGGCAACGTAGGTTGGGTACTGGTTGCTGAAGAAGTAGATGCTGGTGACGGTTGCAACCACGAATGCGATTGGACCGGCCAGGTTCTCCTTGATGCTGAGCGATACCTTACCCAGGTCCTGACCCTTGCGCATCAGGAAGTCAACCAGGACGATTGCGATCCATGGAGCCACCCAGTAGGAGACAACCAGCAGGAAGCCCTCGAGGTGCTTGCCGAGACCGGTTGGGTCCAGAACGGCTGCATCGAATGCAACGAGTCCACCGACGATACCGGCGAGCAGAACCATGATGGCGCGGCGGGTCTTGAAGCCAAGCTTGAAGCCCATTGCCAGGAACGACATGGCGCCCGAGTAAACGTTCAGAACGTTAGCCGAGATGGAACCGATTGCGATGGCAAGCAGGGTCAGCGACGCGATGTAGCCGTTGCCCAGGATGTTGGTGAACGCGCTGGTTGGGTTGTCGGCAATACCGATGCTCGAGAATGCGACCGCGCCGACAACCATCAGAACCGAGGTGCTGAAGAAGTTGCCGAGTCCTGCCCACAGGCCGAGTGCGCGCTTGCTGGTGTTCTCAGGCAGGTAGCGGGTGTAGTCGCTAGCAAACGGGGTCCAGCCGGCGGTGTAACCGTAGGCGGCACCTGCGGCCAGGGTGAAGCCACCAACGTTGAAGCTGGAGCTTGCTGCGAAGTGAGCGTGGCCACCGAAGAGCACCAGGAAGGTGACGATCAGCCAGACGACTGCCAGACCGTAGGACGTGTAGCGCTCCCAAACCTGGATGAGGTTGTGGCCAACGAATGCGATCAAGATCTGTGCCAGAACAACGATTCCGAGCGAGCTAGCAACCGGCATGTTAGTGAGAGCCGACAGTGCCAGGGTTCCCGAAACCGAGTTGACAGCAAACCAACCGATACCTGCAACCAGAGTGCTGAGACCGGCAGGGATGAGGTTTCCCCACTTACCGAATGCGGTGCGACCCAGAACCATCTGAGGCAGACCAGCGGTTGGACCCATGGTGCTGAAGATTCCGTGGGTTACGGCAGCGAGTGCGTTACCAACCACAACCGCCAGGATTGCCTGGGTCAGGGTGAGGCCGAAGAAGAGTACGCCGAGTGCACCAACGAATACGGTTGCGAACTCGAGGTTAGGGGACGACCAGACAGTGAAGAGGTGCCATGCCTTGCCGTGACGGTCGCCTGCAGGAATTGGGGCGACGTCGTGGATTTCGATTGCGGTTGCCGAAGCAGAGCCTGAAGTGTTTTGTGCCATGCCAACAATTTATTGGAGTTTTGGCCTCCAAACCCGCGGTTTTGCCCCACTGGGACGGTTATTTGGTCATTTTGTGTTAAATCTTTATTTCGTCGTTATTCACCGAGGATTTGTTGTTTCAAACCCCTCAAAACCATGCCCAATAGAGTGGACTTCGTGGCCTCGTTCTCATCTCCTCCAGCAGCGCCTTTGGACGCGGGAGACTTCAGTCTCCGTCAGCTGACTGAGGTCTGGTTGGATGAAGTTTTCGAGATGGTAAACGACCCCGTTACCGCGGATCTAACCGGCACAACCCAGAGCTTCACCCGAGAGCAAATTCAAGCCTGGCTCGCCACGCGCAAAACCCAGACCGCGCGCTGCGACTGGGCCATTCTGGATAACCTGAGCGGCGATTTCCTGGGGGAGGTTGTCCTAAACGAACTTGATCATTCCAAAAACAGCATGAATCTCAGAATCGCGCTGGCGGGCGAGCGCTATTTCAATCGGGGAATTGGCACCGCGGCCATCGATGCGGTTTTGACGTATGCCTTCGACGGCATACAGCTGGACAGGGTGACGCTTAGCGTTCTGCTGACCAATGACCGGGCCGCCAGGGTTTACCAGAAGCTGGGCTTCGTGAACGGTCGTCAGTACAGCGATGGCGGCCGGCGCTACCAGCGGATGAGCATAACCAAGCTGCAGTTTGTGGCAGCCATGGCAGAGAGGCTGATGGGAGAGAGCCTTGACCTGGGCAAGTGGACTTTTGGTTTTGATTCCGGCAAGCGCAGGGCGGGTCTCTGTGACCATACCAACTCGCGAATCAGCCTGAGTCGGCACATGTCTCAGCTGCATCCGGTTGACCAGAGCAGGCAGGTGATGTACCACGAGATTGCTCACGCGCTGGCCGGAGCTAAACACGGGCATGACGCCCAGTGGCTTCGCATTGCAACCGACCTGGGTTACAGGAACGAGCGCATCAGTTCGCGCGAGGTGGACGAGCGTCACGCTAGGTGGCGCGGCAGCTGCCCCAACGGTCACGAGTATTTCCGGTATCGCAAGCCGACCAGGATGTCTTCGTGCTCAAAATGCTCGCGCACCTACGATGACCGATTTCGGATTGTCTGGGAGCAGCGCTAGCGGCTCACGGGCCGAAACGCGGTCAGCTGCCGCTAGTTGCCGCCCAGCAGCGCAAAGACCAAGAGCACCGTGACTGCGAATCCCGAAATCAGGTTGAGCCAGAGTATTTTCCGCCACCCGGCATTGGCTTCGGAACTGTTCGCCTCACCAAGCCCGCGGTATCGCCAGACGATAAGTGCGTAGGGAATGACAAGAATTGAGGCCAGCGGTATGGGCCACGCGCCGGTGAGCAGCACGGAGCCGGCCAGCAGGTAACCGCATACCGAAAACCAAATCGTGTCGCGGGTGCCGAAGGCGGTGGCGATGCTGGTGAGGTTGGCGTCCTTGTCCGCCTTTACGTCCTGCACAGCGCCAAACGCGTGAGTTGCCATTCCCCAGAGCAGAAAGGCTGTCAGCAGCTTAAGCGATGTGCCGGTGCGAAGATCCGAACCAGAAAGCGCAATGCCAACCGCCATGGGTCCGGCGAAGTGAACCGCACTGGTGATGGAGTCAAGCAGAGGAATCTCCTTGAAACGCATGCCTCTTACGGAATACGCAACCACCGAAAACAGCACCAGGCCGAGAATCACGTTTGCAAAAAGGTTTGCTCGCGATGCGAGGAACAGCACGAATGGCACCGGCAGCAGGTAGGCAACAATCAGTGTCGGCGTGTGCAGAGCGGGCGCAAGAACGGAACCCTCGATGGAGCCCTTGCGGGGGTTTCTCAGGTCACTCTCGTAGTCGTAGACATCGTTAATGCCGTACATGAGCAGGTTGTAGGGGACTAGGAAGAACAAACTTCCAACCCAGAAAACCGCATCCAGGCGATGCGTGATGAAAAGGTAGGCGGCACCGAAGGGGTAGGCGGTGTTTATCCACGACACCGGGCGGCTAGACCAGAACAGGCTCGCCAGCATGCCGCCGGCGCTCGCTCTTTTAGTCATGCTCTCTATCTTTGCCTAGCCGGGCCAGGAAATGCCAAACCGCGGGAACCAGGACTGTCCCAAATACCGCGTAGCCGTAGTCCTCGATCGGCGCGATGGGGGTGCGCAGCCCGAGGATGTTGCCGTCGCTGTAGC
>JBJTNC010000216.1:0-3057 GCA_046073865.1 Micrococcales bacterium
CACTTTTGCCGTAGCGGCAGCAAGGGCTCCGACCGACTCGGTGTCGACACCCATCGGCAAAAGTGATATTTTTTCAGCCGGCTGACCCCATGCCACCAGCTGCGCCTTCATCTGCGAGTTCACGGTTGAAATGGCAGCAGCCCGGCCAAACACCCAGCGCTTTAACTTCAAAAGAAGTGGATGGTTCAACGCGTAAATGTCACCACCGTGAGTGGTGATGAGAAGCGGAGTTTTTGGAGCGGCCAGAGTGGCCAAGATGCCCTGCGGAATCACCCAGTGGGCGTGGATGGCGGCGGGATTCAGCTGCCGAACCAGTTTGCGAATGCCATAGAACTGGAAGTGGGCAAGCAGGGGCACCTGCACCAGGCGCGACTTGTGCGCCTTCAGGTTGTCCAGGATGGCGCCGTGAGCCAGGTCTTCCCAGCGGCTGAAGAAGTAGCGGTAGCGCAGCACGTGGATGCGCTCGGAGCCATCCGGGGAGGTCATGGTCTCGGCGGGTGCGGCGCCAGGGGTCATCGGGGTGAACACCGTGACATCGAAGTCTTTTGCCTGCTGCCAGGCGAGGTCCAGCACAAAGGCCGGCGTTCCATCGCCGGGGGTGCCCGGAAAGGTGGATGCGAGCACCAGCAACTTTGGCTTCATAAGGTAATTTTAGGAGCGAACCTCACTGAAAGGCGTCGGCTTGCGAGTTCTCATTCTCAACAGCGATTCACCCAAGAATCGCGGCGACCGCGCCATTCTCGCCGGAAACATCGAGTTGGTGAAGAGCGTCTATCCGGACGCCCACATCTGGAGCCTCTCGCAGTACCAAGACCGTGACCAGGACTGGTTTGGAATCAACTTCCACCCAATGTCGCCGTACTCGGTCAAGCCCGGTGACTTCATAGCTTTGCTCAAGCACGCCAAGTCTGCGGACCTCATCCTCTGGGGCGGCGGCGAGATCCTGAAGGACTACACCAACAAGCTGAGCCTGTTCTACTGGGCCATCAAACTGTGGGCGGTCTCCAGGGTGAACAAAAACCTTGTGGGCGCATTCCAGGGAATCGGCCCAACCAGCGCCAACATTTCAAAACGCGTTATCGCGTTCACCGTGAGCCGCTGCGCCGCATTCCTGGTGCGCGACGCCGAGTCCAAGGAGAAGTTGGAAAACTGGGGAGTCAAGATCCCGGTTATCTCCTCTTACGACCCTGCCGTGTTCGACACCGTCAAGCCGCTGAGCCCAGATGTCTGGAACGAGTTTGCCGAGACCCAGGGCGTTGACTCGCACTTCCTGCACAACTTCGCGGGTTTCGGCCTGCGCCGCTGGTTCCACTACAGCCACTCCGGCTGGCTGCCGGCCAAGTTCCGATTCTGGGCCAAGAAGGATGCCGGAAACAGCCCGCAGCTGGAGACCTACCTGGGCAACCTGGCCCGGCTGGCAGACCGTGTTGTTGAGGAACACGATGTGAACCTGGTGTTCTTCCCAATGCACGTGAGTGCCAGCGAGAACGACCCCGAGTTCGCTCGCCAGGTTGTGGCGCGAATGAAGCACGGAGCCCGCACCACCGTTATCGCCGATGACAAGATCTCGCCGGACGACTACCTTTCCATAATCAGTCACGCCAAGTTCTTCGTGGCCAGCCGCCTGCACAGCGCCATTCTGGCAACGGTGGCCAACGTGCCCGCCATCTGCCTCTACTACGTTGACAAGGGCCGCCTATTCTTTGAGCAGGTAGGCCTGCAGCGCTTCAGCCGCGACATCAAAGTCATGCTGGAGCCCACAAGTGTTGACCATCTAGCGAAGCTGGTTGGTGAACTGGTGGCCGACGCCGATGCCGTGAAGGCACAGCAGCTGAGCGCGCTCGCCACCATGCGCGGGCAAATCCGAACCGACTTCATCGCCGGCCTTGCTGCCGCTCACTTCACCGAGCCGGGCGAGTGAGGAAGCTAGCACTGAGGGCCATCCCATGGGTCTTCTATGCCCTGGTGGCGGTATTCGCCTTCTTCTACCTCAAGAACCTGGACTGGGCCACGCTCGCCAAGGTGAGCATTGACTGGCGCTGGATGATTGCCGCAACCGTGGCATCCATCGCCGTGCGCTACTGGTTTGCTGGCATCTGGATGTTCCTGCTACGCAGCCTCAACGCCAACCTCCACGGCCAGGAGCGCGAGCTGTTCCTGGTTTACGCCAAGAGCTGGCTGGGCCGGTACATTCCGGGCGGCGCCACCTGGATTCTGGGCAAGATCTACTTCGCAACCAAGTTGGGTATCTCCAAGGCCAAGCTGGGCATCTCCAGCTTCCTTGAGGGGGCGCTGCAGATCATCGTTGTCCTTATTTCGGCCGCCGGAATGCTTGCGGTTGACCCGCACGTCCAGAAGCTAGGCCGAACCTGGGTTTGGCTGCTCCTGCTTGCCGCCGTGGTTGGGCTGGTAACCGTGTACCCGCCGGTGTTCAATCGGGTTATCCGCTTTGGCTACCGAAAAGTTCGCAAGCAGAGCATCGATGAAGAACACCTGCCAAACACGGCAACCATGGGCAAGGGGATACTGGCGTTCCTGGTATCGAGCCTGCTCTCCGGGCTTTCGTTCTACTTTGTGGCCGCGGCGGTTGACCCCGCGCTGAACTGGTCATCGGTGGCATTCATCGTTGGCGCAAGCAACCTGGCGAGCGCGCTCAGCATGCTGGCTGTGTTTGCCCCCGCCGGGCTTGGCGTGCGCGAGGGCGTGCAGCTTTCGATGCTGCTGCTGGTGATGAACCCTGAGCAGGCCCTGGTGGCAACCGTCCTGATGCGCCTGTGGAGCATCGTCATGGATGCAGCCTTCGCGGGGCTCGCCTGGATTATGCGCCGAGTAGGCTAGAAACATGACTTACGGCGACGAAGCAGCGCGATTCAAGGTAACCAAGGCCGTCATTCCGGTTGCGGGGCTGGGAACCCGATTCCTGCCCGCTACCAAGGCGATGCCTAAAGAGATGCTGCCCATTGTGGACAAGCCGGTGATCCAGTTTGTGGTTGAAGAGGCCGTGAGCGCGGGACTTGCCGACATCCTCATGATCACGGGTCGCAACAAGAACACCCT